>DATHOG010000024.1:0-22641 GCA_035485115.1 Candidatus Sulfotelmatobacter sp.
TTTTAAACGCAGCGGCAGCCGTTGCCCGGCCAGCGAACGGTTGGCGAGCAACACCGACTCGATGGCGGCGAACAATCCCTTTTCTCGCGTGCAATGTGCCAGAAAGAGAACATTTGCCGTCATCGGAGCGGCAGGGGTTTCGCCGGCAAGTATGTTCCTTCCGGATTCAAAACGCCCGCGGCGGCGCGGAAGCAACGACGTTTCAAAATCCGGACACGGATCGGGAATGCCGTTGTTGACGACGGCGATGCGGTGCGAGAGGAATTTTTGCGCGTCCGCAAAATTGTAGCGCGACAGCACGATGCTCAAGTTGACCGGGCGGAAACAGCGCCAGGTTACGGCGCGCGAGCCGATGGTGGTCTCGGTTTCAAGCCATTTTGCCAGGCCGGCGGCGTGCCAGTGTAAAATCACATTTTTGAAGAAAGGCCGGCAGACCAGCATCACCAGCCAGTCGCGGTAAAGCGCCACGCGCTTGCCCGGCGCGGGGACATAGTAAAAAGTATCCACCCCATACCGGCAGCGCAGCCAGATGGCCTGCAGGCAGAACCAGAAAATGAGAAAGATCTTCACCCCCTGAAATTCACCCACGTCGGCCAGGCTGCGCGAAAAACGCGCGTCGACGTGATAGCACCCGATGCCGAGCGGATGCGGTGCGGCCGGATTCCGTTTGCGCACGTCGCCGCCAAAGCCCTCAAGCATGAGCTGCACCATGTAACTCTGGCCATGATGCGGCGGCGGCGTATGGGCGAAGACGAGCAATTTCATTTCGGATTGGCGACGGGCGATATACGATTTACCCGCTATACGAATTTTGAAATCGTAAATCGTAAATCATAAATCGTAAATGACCAAACGCACCAATGTCCTTGGCGTGGGCCTCAGCGTGCTCGATCTGCCGGGCGCGCTGGCCGAAATTGCCGCCGCCATACGCGAGCGGCGCAAGGGCTACATCTGCGTGACCGGCGTGCATGGCGTGATGGAGGCGCAGGCCGACCCGCAGTTCAAACGCATCCTCAACGGGGCGTTTTTATGCACGCCGGATGGCATGCCGATGGTCTGGGCGGGAAAACTGGACGGCCACAAGGAAATGAACCGGGTTTACGGGCCGGACCTGATGCTTGAGGTGTGCGCGTGGAGCAAGGACAGCGGGGCAAAGCATTTTTTTTACGGCGGCGCGGATGGTGTAGCCGATTTGCTGGCCCGCAGCTTGAAGGAAAAGTTTCCCGGGTTGCAGGTCGCCGGCACATATACGCCTCCATTTCGCCCGCTAACGGAAGACGAGACAGGTGGTCTGCAGAAAATGATTTCTGAATCAAAACCGGATATTTTCTGGGTCGGCCTGAGCACGCCCAAGCAGGAAAAATTCATGGCCGAATTTTTGCCGAAACTGGATGCGACCCTGATGGTCGGGGTCGGTGCGGCGTTTGATTTTCACAGCGGGCGCGTATCGCAAGCGCCGCGCTGGATGCAACGCAGCGGACTGGAATGGCTGTTTCGTCTCGGCAGCGAACCGCGCAGGTTGTGGAAGCGCTACCTGAGCAATAACCCGCGATTTCTATGGGGTTTTTTCCTGCAAAAGAGTGGAATCAAGAAATATCCCCTGGATTGAACCCGGCGGCATAAAAATGTTCCTGAATTTGTTTGAGCATTTCACCTGATTCCGCTATCTCAATCCTGAAAGATTGTCGTCGTGTCTGAAACCCCAACCCAAAAAACGCCGCCGGTGCTTGACACGCTCTGGTGGCATGAAGTTGTGTTCCTCGCGCTGGCCGGCTATGCCCTGTATCACACAGGGGTCGAATTTCGCGGTTCGCCATGGCCGGTGATCTGGTTCGGCGGGGCCGTCGTGGCGGCCATCGGCGTGCTGGCGTTCCGTTGTCGCGAGGAATGGAACGCGCTGCCGAATAAATTTTTCTTCTTTGGTTTGGCGGCGGTTTGGACGGGCATGTTCACGTTTTTGGGCAATTCCACGTTTGGTTACCTGGACTCAAATTCGATTTTTGCCTGGGCATTTGATATTTACTCGGCACCGGAATCGGACGATCAATTTGCGCTATTCATCCCGTTCACGGTGCTGGCGCTGTTGTGGTGGAAGCGCAAGGAACTGGCCGAGACATCGCCGCAGGTTTGGTGGCCGTCAATTTTTTTTGTGGCCGCCGGTCTGTTTACCCATCTGGTCGGCTACGTAGTGCAGCAGCCCCGCCTTTCGTATATCGCCTTTTTTATCGGGCTTTACGGCCTGATCGGGCTGGCTTGGGGCAAGCAATGGCTGAAAAGGAGCTTGTTTCCATATTTTCTCGTGTTGTTTTGCGTGCCGGCGCCCGGGGTGGACACGCTGACATTTAAAATGCGGCTGCTGGTTTCGTGGATTGTCACGCAGATCGCACATCTTGGTCTCGCGCCGGACCTGATACGCGATGGCACTCAGCTTTACGACGGGCAACGAACCTTTGCCTACGACGTGGCGGCGGCGTGCAGCGGCATCCGCAGCCTGACGGCGTTGCTGGCGTTGACGGCAATTTATTCCTTCATGGTCTTCAAATCGCCCCGGAAACGCCTGGCCATGATTGCATCGGCCTTTCCGCTGGCGATTTTAGGAAATGTGATGCGGCTTTGTTTCACCATTGCCGTTGCGGAGGTCGGCGGCCAGGCGGCGGGCAAGGCGGTGGAACAAAAGGCGGGGTTCGTCACCTTCGGCGTGGCTATCGCGGGCATTTATTTTCTGGGACGCTGGCTGGAGCGGCCGGAAATGCCAAAACCGGAGGCTGCCACGTGAAAAATTCAAAGCCACTTCTCGGCGTGCTGGTGCTGGCGATGATGGCCGGCACCATGTTGCTGTTATTTCATATGAAGGCACACCAGCGGCTGGGCGATCCGGGCGTGAAGACGCGTCCCGATGCCGCTGGAAAAAATCTGGAAATTCTCATGCCCGAAACGACGCCGGGCTATTCTTCGGTAATTCTCACCAATGCCGAGGAGGTCCTTACAAGGCTTCCGCCGGACAGCAGTTATCGCATGCGGATTTACCGCGCCGATGACGGTTCGTGGATCCAAATGACCACGGTGCTGATGGGCAGTGACCGTTCCAGCATCCATAAACCGCAAATCTGCATGACCGGGCAAGGGTGGGCGATCGATGATTCGCGCTCCGATCGCGAGTTCATCCGCATGACACGTCCGCTGGGCTACGACCTGCCCGTGAACAAGCTCGTCGCGACGAAGCAACTGCCGGATGCGAACGGCAACCTGCAAAATTACAGCGGTATTTATGTTTATTGGTTTGTGGATGCCGACCGCCTCACGGCCAATCCGAACCAATGGATGCTCTGGTGGATGCCGCAGGATTTGCTGCTGCATGGCCTGCTGGAGCGCTGGGCCTACATTTCCCTTTTTGAACCGTGCCTGCCCGGGCAGGAGGACGCCACGTATGCGCGCATGAAGCAATTCATCAACGACGCCGTGCCGGAATTTCAACTTGTGCCGCACCCCGCAAAATGAAATAAATCCTGTCTGATCGCGCCGTTCAATCGTCGTATCCCATGCTGCAACGCGACCGCCAATTACGCACCCAGATCCACCAGCTCACCGATGCCTGTGTGTTTGGCACGAGTTTCTGGCTGTCATTTTTTGTCCGCGCCAATGTCGGTTTTGTCACGTTATTCAACCATTCTTTGGGGACATGGTTTCCGTTCATGCACATGGAAATCATCGGCGATGACACCTTTGAAAACGTGCTGTGGCTTTATTTCGCGCTGATTCCGGCCGCGCCGCTGGTGCTCGAATCCCAGGGATTTTACAACCGCCCGATGCTGACCGCGCGCACGGCCATGTTCTGGCCCCTGTTCAAAGGCTGCTGTATTCTCACCATCGGCTTGGTCCTGCTGCTTTTCTTCAACAAGGAATCCAATACCGCGCCGCGCGGCACAATGGTGCTGTTCGGGGTCATTGGCTTCGGCCTCGTCTGGGCCAAGGAAGAATTGCTCCGCATCGCGCTCCGCAGCCGCATGGCCCGGTCACAATACAAACGCCGCATTATCCTTGCCGGAACCCTGAGTGAAATCGCGCGTCTCCGCCGGATGGTCGCGGAGCAGGCCGCCAACAGCATCGAAGTCGCCGCCGAGTTCAACCTGCCCGAATCGACCGCGCCGCAGCTCATCGAACTGCTGCATGAACATTCCGTCAGCGGCGTGATGGTGAGCGCGAGGCACATCCAGATCGAGCGCGTCGAAAACGTCATCCATCTTTGCGAGACGGAGGGGGTGGAGGCGTGGCTCGTCGCCGATATCTTTGCGACGCAGATCGCCCGCGCCAGCTTTGACGAGATGTTCGGCAGCCCGCTGCTCGTCTTCCGCACCACGCCGGAAACCTCCTGGCAGATGCTGGCCAAGCTCTTGCTTGATTTTTTTGGTGCGCTGACGCTGGTGATCCTGGCCGCCCTGCCCATGTTCATCATCGCCCTGCTGGTGAAATGGACCTCGCGCGGCCCCGTTTTTTTCCGGCAACAACGTTCCGGGTTGAACGGCCAGCCGTTTGAGATCTTTAAATTTCGCACCATGGTGACCAATGCCGAGCAGTTCAAGCACGAACTCGCGGCGATGAATGAAATGACCGGTCCCGTCTTCAAGGTGACCAACGATCCGCGGGTCACGCCGCTCGGTAGATTTCTCCGGAAATGGAGCCTCGACGAGCTGCCGCAACTTTTCAACATCCTGCGCGGTGATATGAGCCTGGTCGGCCCGCGCCCGCTGCCCGTGGACGAAGTAAGACGTTTCAACGACCTGGCGCACCGCCGCCGCCTGTCCGTCAAACCCGGTCTGACCTGTCTCTGGCAGGTCAGCGGCCGGAACAAGATTTCCGACTTCAAGGAATGGGTGCGGCTCGACCTTGAATACATCGACAACTGGTCCATCTGGCTCGACATAGCCATTCTGATCCGCACTATTCCCGCCGTCTTCAGTACATCCGGTGCGAAATGACTCCGGTTAATGCCCAGCCCCGGGCAGCCGGTTGAAAAACACCAACAGCGCAATCACGATGCCAACCATAATGGCACCGAAGAAAACCGTGAAAAACCGTATCTGCTTTTGATGTAGAGACAATCGCCGTTTATGACCCATACCTGTAAGAGTAATTCAACCCAGGAAAAGTTTCAACAAGGGCGCAATAAAAACAGCCGGCAGATAGCTGTTCAGGTCCACCCGCCGGACTTCGAAGATCACGAGTGATACCACGCAGGCCACCAAGCCGACGGACACGTTCATGGAAGCCGTGAGCGAATGGCCGTCCAGCCATGGCTGGGCGTAGCGATGAACCACGAATGTGATTCCACTGAAAAAGGCCAGGACCGGGAATGCCGTCAGCGCGACCGGCCAGCGGAATATTTTGACAAAACTCACCATCGCCAGCCCGTCCATCACGGCCTTGATGAGCAGCAAATAGAAGAAACCCGAAAGCCCGTCCGCCACCGCCCCGAGAATCCCCAGCGGCGCGGCACAAAATAAAATCGTCGCGGCCAGCAATCCGTCCGCCGCTCCGCCCGGCGGGTGTTTTTGGGCGGCCGCCAGCAGCGTCGCGGCGTGGCGGCCGACGCGGTTAGAAATTTTTTGCAGCTGAAAAAGCTTTCCGAGCCAGTAACCGAGAACCACGGCGGCGACCCCGAGCAGGAGCTGCTTCGCCGCGGAGAGGAGACCGCCGGGCAAATTGACAACGACCAGCCGCGCGCCGAAAAAAACCGTGGCCACGCCCAGGACCGTGCGGGAAAAAAGTTGCGCGCGGGCAGGCAGTGGTTTGCGCGCCGCCAGCCCGTAGATTGCGCCGGCCAGGATGCCGAGGGCGTTGAGAAATGCGCCGATCACGCGCCGATGATGACGCGGGGGCGGCCCAAAGAAAAGTTTTCCTTCGCGGCGCGGATGTTTAGACTGGCCGTGTGTTTTGTAGAAAAACATCGGAAATAGTCTGATTTGGAGTCCGGGCGAACCCAAGGCTCCCTCATCCTGGCCTTCTCCCTCTTTGGGAGGGAGAAGGAATTCGCAGCGCGATTTCGGGATAGCTGGTAATGCGGTTTGCAACCGGACGATTTTTTCTACAGAGCACTGACCGTGTCCAAACAAGGTTTGATTTCAATCGTGAGCGTATCTGAAAAAAACTCCCGCAACCCGTGGGTGTGGATTCCGTCGTTGTATTTCGCGGAAGGGCTGCCGTATGCATTCGTGATGTCGGTCTCGGTGGTGCTCTACAAAAATCTTGGCGTGTCGAACGCGGCCATCGCATTTTATACGAGCTGGCTGTATCTGCCGTGGGTCATCAAGCCGTTGTGGAGCCCGGTGGTGGATTTGTTGAAAACGCGGCGGCAATGGATATGGGTGATGCAGTTGTGCGTGGGTGCCGGGCTGGCGGCGGTCGCGCTGACGATTCCCGCACCGCATTTTTTCCAGTGGACGCTGGCGTTTTTCTGGCTCATGGCGTTCAGTTCCGCCACACATGACATCGCCGCGGACGGCTTTTATATTTTGGCGACGAACGAGCGCGAGCAGGCGTTTTTCAACGGCATCCGCAGCACGTGTTACCGCGTGGCGATGATCCTGGCCCAGGGTGAACTGGTGAGCATTGTCGGAAAAGTTCACGGGCGTTCGGGCAGTTACAGTTTGACCTGGTCGTTCGCCTTCGCGGTGGTCGCCGGGGTTTACCTGTGCTTCGCCGCATGGCATTGGTTCATTTTGCCGAGACCCGCGAGGGACGAGGCACGGAAAATTGTCCGGGAAAATTTTCTCGCGGAATTTTTGAAAACGTTCGGGGCGTTTTTTCGAAAGCCAAAAATTCTGCTGCTGGTTTCCTTTTTGCTGCTGTATCGCCTGGGCGAGGCGCAACTCGTGAAAATGGTCCAGCCGTTTCTGCTGGATGCGCGGTCTGCGGGCGGCCTTGGCCTGGATGACCAGGTTGTCGGCAAAATCTACGGCATCTACGGCATTATCGCGCTGACGCTGGGGGGCATCAGCGGCGGATTTGTGGTTTCCCGGAAGGGCTTGAAATTTTGGCTGTGGCCGATGCTGCTGGCGATCCATCTGCCGGACGCGGTTTTTATCTGGCTTTCGCAAACGCAGCCGGACAATTTGTTCCTCATCGGCGCCGGCATCGCGGTGGAGCAGTTCGGCTACGGGTTTGGCTTCATGGCCTTCATGCTCTATATGATCTACATCGCGCGCGGTGAACATGCGACGGCGCACTATGCGATCTGCACCGGTTTCATGGCGGCGGGCATGATGATCCCCGGAATGTGGAGCGGCTGGTTGCAGCAACATCTCGGCTACCAGCATTTTTTCCTCTGGGTGATCCTGGCGACGATCCCGAGCTTCATCGTGGCGGCGAAAATCCCGCTGGACGCGGAATTTGGGAAACGAATTTGATTGTTTGAACGCGCCGCGTTTTTAAGAATCCAAGCTTGCATGAAGTCAAACCTTGTTTTTTCGCTGGCCGCGTTGCTGTTGCCGGCATTTTCGATTTTTGCGCAGACTGAGAGCACCTTGTCCATCCTCACGAATGCCGATACCCGCGTGATTCCCATAGGCCGCACGAGCATCATCTACATCCAATGCCATGGGCTCGGCTGCGGTGACCTGAGCTGTTATGGGCAGACCAATTTTCAGACGCCCAATCTCGACAAGCTGGCGGCGGAAGGCGTGCGGTTCACGGATTTCCGCCCCGATGGAGCCAATTTCGCCCCCGCCCTGGCCGCGTTGCTTTCCGGAAAAAAATCCGCCGGTGAAAACGGCGATACGGTGGCGACGCGATTGCAGGCGGTTGGCTATCACACCTGTCTCATCGGTGAATGGGGATTTGGCGAAAAACCATGGCAGCTTGGCTTCGAGGAGTTCGCCGGATTTTTGAACGAGAATGACGGCCGCAATTATTTTGCCGACGAGCTTTACCATTTCGCGCCACATGGCCTGATCACAGCCAGCAACACTTTTGCCGACTTCAACGGGCCCGAAGAAATTTACGACAACACCGCCGGCAAAAAGGGAAAATATCTTCCCGAATTTTTCCTCGATACGATGGCCGGCGACAACTACGTCCGCATCCATAAACCCGACGCGGCGAACAGATACCAGCCGTATTTCCTGCTGGTGAACCTGCCGGCACCGCGCAGTGCCACGGCCGGCCGGGACGATTTTCCCGTGCCGAGCGACGCGCCGTTTTCGGACGAGCCCTGGCCGCAGGCCGCCAAAAACCGCGCCGCAGTCATCACCCGCATTGACGGCGGCATCGGACGGCTGTTCGAAAAATTCAAGGACCTTGGGATTTCAAACAACGTGGCGGTCATCTTCAGCAGCAGCGAGGCGCCGGAAAAATTTGCGGATCCCAAACTGAATTCCATTTTCGGCGTCACCACCAACGGAAATTTGCCATTGATCGTCTGGTGGCCGCAGGGCACCGGCGCGAAACACGTCAGCAATTTCAAGGTCAGCAGCGTCGACTTTGCCCCGACCGCGCTGGACATAGGTTATGCCAAGCCCGTGAAAAATCTGGAGGGCATCTCGCTTCTGCCCATCCTCGAAGGCAAGGAAGGGCGGCAGGTGGACGGTCCCAGTTCCGGGAGAGTGATCCCCCGGGGATCATTCTGATTTTGACCGGGATCACCTCACCGGTGCGGTGCTAGGCAAGGGTGCGTTCACGTCACGTTCACTTGCGATTTTTTTCGCCGCCAGCCCGACCCATAGGACGGCCAGCGCGATGAACAGCACGACCGCACCCCAGAAAAACCAGGGCCATTTGTAGGTTCGTTTTGGCGGATTTCCTTCCGGCTCGCTCATGGGTCCAGCGTGCCATAAAACCCTTTTCGCCGCGACAAAACAAAAATTTACGGTACCTTATCGCCGCTGTTTCATGCACGAAAAGGAATCACCGGAAAACCTGCCGGACGAGCCGGCGGAGAAGCCCGCTGCCGGCGGCGAGAGCGCCTATGCCGTTTTGCGGAACGCGGATTATGCGCGCTATCTGTTCGGGCGGTTTGTTGCGTCGCTCGGCCAGCAGATGCTTGTCGTGGCGATCGACTGGGAGCTTTATCAGCGCACGCACTCCGCGCTGTCGCTGGCGTTCGTCGGGTTGTCGCTAATGGTTCCGATGATCCTGTGCACGATTCCGGCCGGGCATTTCGCGGACATTTACAACCGCAAAAAAATCGTCCTCATCGCCACGCTTGTCCTCGCGTTGGCGAGCATCGGCCTCGCGCTGGCGTCTTTTTTCATGCTGAACGTCATTTGGGTTTATGCGCTGCTGGTCGTCATCGGCGCGGCGCGGACATTCCTCTGGCCGGCGAGCGCCGCGTTTGTCACGGGGCTGGTTCCGCGGGGGCAATTTTCCCGCGCCGTCACGTTCAACAGCGGCGCGTTCCAGCTTTCCTGCGTGCTCGGTCCGGTGCTTTTCGGCACGGCCATCGCGCTCACGCCGCACGCGGACAACGGCATTCACAGCACCGCCTGGTCCATCTACGCCCTGAACGGCCTCGTCTCGCTCATTTGCTTCGCGCTCATCGCGCCCATCAAGCACGAACACAAGGAAAAACCCGCCGAACCGGTCTCGGTCCAAAGTCTTATCGAAGGTTTTCGTTTCGTGTATCAAAACAAAATCATCCTCGGCATCATCACGCTGGACCTGTTCGCCGTGTTGCTCGGCGGCGCGGTGACGATTTTGCCAATGTTCGCCACGGACATTTTCCACGGCGGCGCGTCCGAACTCGGCTGGCTGCGTAATTCCATGGCCATCGGCGCGGTGATCTGCATGTTCGTCCTCGCGCACCGGCCGCCGCTGCAAAAGGCGGGGCAAACGATGCTTTGGTGCGTCGCCATCTTTGGGATCACGACCATCTTGTTTGGCCTGGCGAACCAAAACTGCCTTGGCCCGGCGTTGCCAGACAAATTTTGGTTCTGGTTCGCGTTCTTTATGTTCGTGGTTGCGGGTGCGGTGGACAACGTCAGCGTGGTCGTGCGGCAGACGCTCGTCCAGATTTTGACGCCGGACGAAAAGCGCGGACGCGTGTCCGCCGTGAACAGCCTGTTCATCGGCACGTCGAACGAACTGGGTGGATTCCGTTCCGGCCTCGTCGCGTGGCTGTTCACCCATCCGACTAAATTTTTGGGCAGCAAAGAGGCTTCGGGCGCGATCATCTCCACCGTGAGTGGCGGCATCGGGACGATAATAGTCGTCATCGCCGTGGCGTGGATCTGGCCGGAAATACGAAGGTACGGAAAATTAGCCTGATCATCCCGTGGATTTCACAGAATCAGGGAGTCGCAAGTCGGAAAAAGATGTTGCTTGGAGACATTGGCAGGGTGACTTGGTTTTGCAGGTTTGTAAAATTCAATGACGGCTTATTCGTGACGTAGGACCACGTTAAAAAATCGGGGCTTTGTTGCAAAATGAAGTTTGTCGAGGGAATGACCCATGAAAAAGTCATGTTGTTGCTACGGGTTTTTGCTTTGAGTTGGGGCGGCAAAACAGATCTGGAAATCCAAATGCCACCGCCATTTACAGCTGCAGCCATCAAGCTGCCATCAGCCGACATGTTTACCGACGAAAAAAACACCCCGGACTCATCGTAAAAGACACCTGGCAAAGTGGTAGTGGTCCAGGTCAAGCCACCATCGACCGACAAAAATAATGGCGAATAATTTGAACCAAAAAGTTTCGCTTGAACCGCCAATATCCTGCTGCCATCTGCGGAAGATGCAATCGAGTCCCATGGGGTAAGAAAATTGGTTGCGTAGGCTATGCTCCAACTGATGCCGGAGTTGGTAGAACGATACATCGGGCTGTTTTGCGAATAGCCATTATTTGCGGCCGCAAATAGTTTGCTTCCATCTGATGACGAGGCGATTGCGCCCCAGGTTGTCTGCGCTGAATTGGTAAGTTGTGACCAAAACCAATAAGCAGTGGCATCCGGCGGATTGGTGATAGCCATCATATTTCCCGTTCCCGACGGCAAGCCATTGCCGCTTGCCAGAGCGGCAACTACTTGTGATCCGTCGGCAGAAGCTGTCAACAAGGCCGGGATCACGGTATTATGATTAAAATTCTGATCGAGGCTATTGGGATGCGAATTCCAACCGGCTCCGAGGTTGGTTGAAGTCAAGACATACGATGAATTGGGAACCATCGTTATGAGTTTTTTGGACATGGATGATATGATTGCCGGTCCCCAGCCTGACGTAGTGTTCACTTGTGTCCAAACCGCCCCGCTGTTGGTCGAACAATATATTCCTTCCGCCGTTTGGTTCTTATTTTGGTAGCTGGCGACCAAAACGTTACCGTCGCCTGAGATGGCAACTGAAGTCCAGTTTGTTATGGGTGCTGTGGTGGGCATCCAGTCAACCCCGGAGTTTGTGGAGATATAAATAGCACCCGTACTGACTTGGAAGTAAAACCCGTTGACCTTGATGTTCCCGGCGGCGGCGGCCAGCGTCGTTCCGTCGGCTGACACAGCTACTGACACCCAGCTATTCGAGGGGGCGCTGGTTTGTGTCCACGTCTGCGCCTTGGCGAAACAGAATCCGGCCAGCATGGTTATTAAAAATGGAATTTTGGTCTTCATCTTGTACACGAAAGGCCGGTTCTTTGTGGCATAACCCCGCTTTTTTGCCAAGCGGTAAATGGCTTTACCATTGACGGTGGCGGCACCTGCCCGATACTGACTTGAACAATTTGATGAAACAACTCATTCGCGTTTTTGCCCCGCTGGTTCTAGTCGCGTTGGTCTCTTGTGCGACAAAACCGGGCGCACCTATTGCGGAGATCAGCGTATTTGTCGGTGATCCGCCGCAGCCGGAACAACTGGATGAGTTTCATTTGATGAACCAGAAGACGATCCTGTCGTCCCATGATTTTGCCATGCATCTGGAGAACAAGTTCATGCTTTCCAAGACTTGGGGGATGTCGCCGGAGGCGGCCTGCCAGAAAATCATGGGTGCCATCACGGTGGATGTCGGGGGCGATGCGGGCAGATATGTCGTGGGGATGCCGGGCATCGAACATAAACAGACGGTGGAGTTATTGAACGAGCTGTGTGATTATTATTCCCAGAGGGACAACCTCGTGAGTTGGGACGAAAATTCCAACCCGCGGAGGATGACGGTCACAATTTTTTCGCGTGCCTACTGATTTACTTCAACTTGACGCGGCGGGCAAAGCGGTTTTTCATTGGGGCATGAAGAAGATTTTATTCACCGTCGCCGTCGCCGCGTTCGCGGTCACGCCCGTTTTTGCGCAGGACAGCGCCACGCAACAGCAGCTCGACCAGCTTCGCGGCAAGATCCAGGACCTGGCGGACGCCCAGGACGCGCAGTCCAAAAAAATTGACGAGCTCGAAAAGGAAATCTCCGATTTGGGCAACAAGGTCAACACGCCCGCCGCCGCACCGGACACCGCCAGCGCCGCCGATCTGAAGAAGCTCGCCGAACAGTTGCAGGAGGTGGACCAGAAACGGCAGGATGACCGTGCGCTCATTTTGAAACAGCTGGACAAGATCGCCAAGGCCGCCGGTGCGCCGCCGCTGAAGATCAAACCGTCTCCCGTCACGTCCGGTGATAATACCGGTGGCGACATATCCACACCGGATGTGCCGAAGACGGGTTATGCCTACGTCGTGAAAGACGGCGACACGCTTTCGGGCATCGTCAAAAAGTTACGCGACGAGAAACAAGAGAAGGTGACCGTGGCACAGATCCTCGCTGCGAACCCCGGTCTCGACCCGACAAAACTTTACAGCGGCAAAAAAATCTTCATCCCCGACGCCAGCGCCAAGTGATTTTCAGTGCAGCTTGAAATGGATCGCCAGCACCGTACCGGCGGCGAAGAGGCAGTAGAAGCCGAAGAATTTCCAGCGTCCGCCTTCGAGCCAGCCGGAAAGCCATTTCAATGCGACCAGCCCGGCGACGAAACTCAAAACCATCCCGACCAGCCCCGGCACGAACAGGTGCATCACGGAGTTTTGTCCGCTTAACGCGTGGGCCTTGATGAGCCGGTGCGCTTCCTGCGCGATGATCGGCGGGGTCAGAACAACCGCGAGCGCGAAGCTGAAATTTTCCAGTTTTTGCTTCGGCAAGCCGAGCAGCAGACCGGTGGAAATCGTCGCGCCGGAGCGGGAGAAGCCGCGGAACGGCAGGCACAAACCCTGCACGATGCCGATCATCAGCGCATTGACCGGCTCGATCTCCGAATTGCTGCGCGAGGATTTGTCCTCGCGAAATCCCGCGACGATGATGAGCACACCGACCGCCGCGAGCGCAGCGGCGATGAGCGGCAGATTGGAAAAGAGGCTTTCAATCTCCGCGTGCTCGGCTCCGCGCATGAAGACTTTTTCGATGATCAGCTTCAATCCGTAGCCAATGATGCCAGTGCAGACCGTCGCCATCCCGACGAGGATGAACGACCATTGAAATTGCCCGGTGGACTGGAAATAATCGCGTTTCCAGTTTTTCCAAAAATAAACGATGACAGCGAACATGGTGCCGGTATGCAACATCACGAGCAGCATGGTCATTTCCGGGCTGGACGGGTCGATGTCCTTTCCGCTCAGGTGGCCCATGATTTTTTCGGCAACGATGACGTGCGCGGAACTGGAGACGGGCAGCAATTCACAAAATCCCTGCACGACTGCAAGGATGAGGATCTGGAAAAAACTTAACATGCGGCGTAGTCTGCCTGAATGGCGGGCGAACCACAATCCGAGGGTTTAATGGATGGCTGGTTGGCAGGGACAGCGCAGTCCCCGCGGTAAAGTCACCGGAAAGAAGCGGGTTTAACCACGTTCGTTGCGACCTCGACTTCGCTCGGTCGCGGACGGCGCAGCGCGCCGTCCCTACCAAAGTTAGGCAACTGCCATTTATTTTGCGGTTTGATGAATGCTGGTGCATTGTTAAAGTTAAATGACCACGGCGAAAGAAAATCCACGACCAAAAAGGGTGCGGCGCAAACTCCCGCGTTCGTTCAAGGAATTGACGCCGGCGAAACATTTCAATCCGCGCACGTTTTTTCAAGAACTGATCTGGAAAGGCTGGTTCACCCCCCGTCAGGGCCGCCCGCAACGTCCGGTTTTCCCGAAATTAAAACATGGCCAGGTCGCCATCACGTGGATCGGGCACGCGTCGTTTCTCATCCAGTTCACGGATCTGAATGTGTTGATCGATCCGAATTTCGCGAACTGGCTGTTTTTGATGAAGCGCATCAAGCGCGCCGGGTTGCGGCTGAAAGATTTGCCGCCGGCCGACCTGGTTCTGCTTACGCACGCACATTACGATCATTTTCATAAACCGACCTTGCGCCGGTTGCCGCGCCAGAAAATCGGTATAATGCCGCGCGGCGTCGGGGACCTCGCACGCAACCTTGGCTTCTCGCGCATCATCGAACTGGAATGGTGGGAAAGTTTTTCGCAGGGCGACTGGAAGGTCACATTCACGCCGAGCAAACATTGGGGTGCACGGACCCTCCACGATTCGCACCGGGGTTACGGCGGTTTTATGCTCGAGCACCAGGGCCGGAAGATTTATCACGCCGGCGACAGCGCGTATTTCCACGGATTCGAGGAGATCGGGCGCAAGCTCGCGCCGGAGATCGCCCTGTTGCCCATCGGGGCGTATCACCCGGAAACATTCCGCCGCGTCCACATCGGACCGGACGATGCGGTGCGCGCATTCAAGGATCTGGGCGCGAAAATTTTTGTGCCGATGCACTTCCGGACGTTCAAACTGTCGTTCGAGGAGATGGACGAGCCGGAACGCTGGCTGCGGGAGCTCGCCAAGGAAGAAAAACTGACGGAACAAATAAAAATCCTCGACGAGGGTGTTCCAATGGTGTTTTGATTGGCGGAAGCGAGCCATGTTTGATCTAGAACTTCCCGAAAAATTCCGCCGCTACATCCCGCTTCTGGCCTGGCTAGCCGTTGCCATGGTCCTGCTGGTCCTGCCGCTCAAAATAATCGGTCTGGGTTATCTGCCGGCGGACGACGCGCTCCGCCACGTTGCCAAGGCGGTGAGCGGCAAGCCCTGGCCGGAAATCCTGGTGGTCGGCGACAGTTTCAAGATCGATCACAATCTCGGCTGGCACGCGATCCTGGGCGCGCTGCACCACGCTTTGAACTGGGATGCCGAAAATCTGCTCATTTTTTCAGTCGTCGCACTTTTCCTCGTGGTCAATTTTTCGATGCTGCCGTGGTTGAAACGGCCCGAGGCATGGCTGGTCGCCTTGCTGGCGGCGATGATCGTCTCCGATTTGCCGCAGCGGTTTTTGCTCGGCCGCCCGTTCATCCTGACCACCACGGTCTTGATGACAACTTTGTTTGCGGCGCAAAAATCAAAGCCGTGCCTGAAATTTTTTCTGTTATTCGCGGCGCTCATCACAGCCAGTGCGTTTGTCCACGGTGTCTGGTACCTGTGGGTGCTGCCGGTCCTGGCGTTCATTTTTGCCGGGCAATTCCGCTGGGCCGGCCTGCTTTTCGGCGCGTGGCTGATCGGGGTTGCACTGGCGGCCGGATTGACGGGGCACCCGGTAGATTATCTGTCGCAGGCGGTTTCGATGGCAAAAAACTCCGTCGGCCAGCATTTGACGAACCGGACGGAGGTGGTCGAGTTACAACCGTTCGGCGGCGACATCCTGGCGATCATCATTTTCGGCGCGGTTGTGGCGTTGCGGGTGTTTTTGAAGCCGGCGGGCGCGCTGCCGTTCGTAAAAAATCCCGCGTTCTGGATCGTGTGCGGTTGTTGGATGCTTGGCTTTCGCGTGAGCCGTTTTTGGGAGGACTGGGGCTGGCCGGCGCTGATGGTTTTGATCGCGACGGAGGTGGAATTCTTGTTCCTTGCGAAATTTGCCGCCGATTCACTGCGCCGGTTGTGGCTGGTGTTGATATTGTCGGTCGCAACGTTTCTTTGTGTGACGAGCGATCTCGGGGGGCGTTGGACCCAAAGTTTGGCATGGCAGTTCCTTTCCGAGAAAGACCATCCGGAGCTTGCGGGCTGGATGCCGGAGCATGGCGGGATCTTTTATTGCCCGGATATGAACATCTTTTACCAGACGTTCTACAAAAACCCGACCGGCGACTGGAAATACATGGTCGGTTACGAACCCGCATTGATGCCGCCGGACGATTTTACGACCTATCAGGCCATTGTAGCGAACGGTGGCGACGCCAAGGCCTACGCGCCGTGGGTGAAAAAAATGAAGCCCGCCGACCGGCTGGTCATCCGCGGCAACAGCGGCGAGCGTCCGAATATTCCGCAACTTGAATGGTATTACGGCGTGAGCGGACTTTGGATTGGGCGGACGCCGCGGTGAAGCTGGAGTGGTCCAAGAAAAGCCATGACCATTTATTTTGTGGTGTTACCTTCTCCCTCACCCTGACCCTCTCCCGCTGGGAGAGGGAACAGCAGTTGAATGGTTTTGTAAAATTTGCCGGTCTTACTGCCGAATTCAACAGTGGCCATGCCGAAATGCGGGGCATGTTTCTCCCTCTCCCAGCGGGAGAGGGCAGGGGTGGGAGGATGCGTGTCTTGGCCAAGATGGCTGCCGATTTTCTAACACATGGCAAATCACAACAACTTTGGCATGGGTAAGGCGGGTAGGGCGCGTCACTCCGTGCGCGCCGTCGTGTGTCTGGCCAAGGGCGGCGCGCACGGAGTGACGCGCCCTACCTTAAGCGTCTCTGAACACGAATGCGTCAATGTCATTGTGAAATGTAATTGCCTAATCTTCCTCGTCACAAAATTGAGGATGTCGAGGAGGAGGTTATTTAACTGCCAGGGCGTCAAATTGCCGGGCGAGGGCGATGTCCTTCTGTGTCAATCCGCCGGCGTCATGCGTGGTGAGCGCGAGCGCGACCTTGTTCCAGCGCACATCGATATCGGGGTGGTGTTGCGCGGCTTCGGCGAGTTCGGCGACGGCGTTCACAAATTGCATCGCGGCCAGAAAATCCTTGAACACGAACGTTTGTGAGATGATCAAGCCGTCACGTTTCCAACCGGGCAAGGTCGTGAGTGCGGAAATGATCCTTGCCTCGTCCAGTTTTGCCGCCGGCGCGGCAAAGATTTCCATTTTGGAACGTTTTTCACGCGAAGCCGCGCGGATGAGCGAAATGCTGGTGAACAAGGACCAGACCCAGGACACCACAAAAATGATCGCACCGTAGATGCCAATCTTCCAGTTCACCGGCGAGGCCGGATGGTCGCCGAACATCTGGCCATAATACGGGACGATGATTTTGATGAACCAGACCAGGACGAGGACGAAGCCGAGCAGGGCGAGGAACAACTGGCCCAGGCCAGCGAACCAACGCCCGGCCATGAGCGAGCCGAGGCCCGGCGTGGCGAACAGGTTCATCAACGCCGCATTGCGCGCGCGGGCGGAATTAGTCTTTGCGTTCGCCGAAGATGGTTTCATACGCAAACATTTCCGCCGCATAACCGATGGGCGCAGTGAGGAGCAGGCCAATGCAGCAGGCAATCACGCCGCCGACGTTCAGCAGGCCGACGAGCACAATGAGCCCGAAAATCTGCCACCAATGCCGGTTGACCATTTTGAAGCTGGTCTTCATCGCCGTCCAAAAATCCATTCGCTTGTCCAGAATGAGCGGCAGGGTAAATTTCCAGCTTGTAGCCAGATACATTGCCGGAATGGCGCAAACCAGGAGCACCGGCAGCGTGCCGAAAAGCATGCCCATGATGTTCTTCATAAATTCCTGCGCGGCCGCGGGGTCGCCCTGGATTGCATGCGGGTCAAAATGGATTCCCGAGCGGACGAATTTAAGCCCCAGCACGACAAGGTATGGCATCAGGCACAGGCCGAGGAAAATTGACTGCACGAGCACGGCGAGAAACAACTGGCCGAACGAACGCTTGAAGCCTTCAAAGATGTCGCCGACCTCCGCCGGTTCATTGCGTACACCGCGCAAAAACATCCAATACAAACCGGCCATCAGCGGGCCGGAGATGACGAAGTTGGCGATGGAAAACACCGGACCGACCAACGGTATATTGGACAGTCCGCCGATGGCGCCTTCAATCAGGAAATAAACGAGCGCACCGACGAAAAACACGGAAAAATTCCCCTTCACGAGATCCCAGCCCCGGGAAATGCAGCCGCCGAGGTCGATCTCGTAATCGCGGTTCAGGTAATCCGTGCTGGTGGCACCGGCGGAAAAGTTGCCCGACGCGGAGGGTGGCGGGGCGATGGTCGGCGGGGTTTGCGGCAGCGCAGCAAATTCAGGGAACGCGCCGAGCGGACGCCAGTTGGTATCCGCGTCGGTGCGGGTGGAGGTTTGAGCGTTGAGCCGGCCCTCGGCAATCCACAGCCGGATGTCCGCCTCGGTGATGGGGCCGTATTCCTTGCCGTCGCCGCCGATGATGTAGTAATTGGCCATTTATCGTTTTGCGTTAGCGTCTTTTAATTCATTGCCCGCAACGAAGCAAGCGAGTTCGGGCCAGGTGGCGCCCTAATTTGGTAGGGACGGCGCGCTGCGCTGTCCCCGGCGGTAAAGCCGCCGGAAGCGTGTGGCGAGAAGCTGATCTTACCACGTTCGTTGCGCCCGCTGTACGGGCGCGGACGGCGCAAGCGCACCGTCCCTACCATCTTGGCGTTGCCAATCTTGGAGTTCATCGGATAGATTTGTTTTGTGGACGTTCCCTTAAGAAAAGCACTCCCGCACGACGTTCCATTGTGGGTTGACCCGCAGCAGGAAATCTATTTCATAACGATCAACTGCGGGGAACGATTTGATCACGGCAAAGAGGCCTCGCGGCGTCCTTGCCTGGAGTCGGGAAGCGGAAATCAACTTGCCCTGCCGGAGATTTCCGCACGCGTTTTTGAAACGGTTCGCCATCGGCAGGAAAAATTCTTGTGGTGGCCGCATCTGTTTCTGCTGATGCCGGACCATTTGCATGCGTTGATTTCGTTTCCGCCTTCCGGCAAACGAATCCAAAATGTCGTCAGCAAATGGAAGGAATGGACGGCGAAAGAGACCGGCATCCTTTGGCAACGCGACTTTTTTGAACACCGCTTGCGGAATGATGAAAGCCGGAAACAAAAAGCGGATTACATTTTGGAAAATCCTGTCCGGAAAAAACTCGTCGCATGTGCGGAAGATTGGCCGTTTATTTATTTTGCAGATGGCGAGCGTCCGCAGTTCGCCTGGTAGGGACAACGCGCTGCGTTGTCCCCGGCGGTAGAGCCGCCGGAAGCGGGTGGCGAGAGCTGATCTTACCACGTTCGTTGCACCCGCTATACGGGCGCGGACGGCGCGGCGCACCGTCCCTACCAAATCCTGATGCCAAGCGTGGGTCCTACCACGTTCATTGCCACCTCGACTTCGCTCGGTCGCGGACGGCGCAAGCGCACCGTCCCTACCAAATAGTGGTTGCGGCTTGCGGGCAGGTGGGCGGCGATTATGATGCCCCGCACATGAGCACGGTGCCGGATTCAGCGCAGCAGGTATTGAAAATGGCGTTCACCGCGCACAACGCCGGCCGGCAGGCCGAGGCCGAGGCGTTGTGCCGTGTGCTGCTGGGCGCGATCCCAAACGACCCGCAACTGCTCTTTCTGCTCGGCATGGTTTTGCACCGCATGAAACGCGATGCGGAAGCCATACCATGGCTGAAACGCGCCACCGAGTTGAAACCCGGCCTGGCCCGGAATTTTTCCGGGCTGGGGCTGGCGTTTCGAGGTGCGGGCAACGAGGCGGAGGCGATGAAGAATTTTTCCCGCGCCGCGGCGCTGGAGCCGGAAAACGGCAGCCACTTTTACAATCTCGGCCTTGGCTGGCATCAACTCAACGACCCGGAACAAGCCCGCGCGGCCTTTCAAAAGGCCGTGGAGTTGAATCCCGGCGATGTGGCCAGTTGGAACAATCTCGGCAAGATTTTCAAGCACCTGAACCGCATCGATGATTCGCTCGCCGCCTATGACCGCGCGCTGGCGATTGCACCGGAGTACGAACTCGCCCGGCATGGCCGGGCAATTTTGCTGCTGGCCGCCGGGCGGCTGGGCGAAGGTTTCCGCGAATACGAATCGCGCTGGAGCAAAATCAGGCAGCGCGAATATCCCCGGCCGCACTGGCACGGCGAAAACCGGCCGGGCGAAACCATTTTTCTCCACGCCGAACAAGGCTTTGGCGACGCCATCCATTTCGCGCGCTTTGTGCCGCTGGCGCGCGAGCGGGCCGGACGCATCATTCTGGAATGCCGGCCGGAATTGAAATCGCTGTTCAACGCTTCCAAGCTGGCCGATGAAGTGGTGGGCTTCGGTGAAAATGTACCGGCGTTCGACCGGTTTACCTCGATCATCAGTCTGCCACGTCATCTGGGCATCAACGAAAACAATGTTTCTGCCCGCGTGCCCTATTTGCAAGCGCCGGCGGCGGGTGATTTGCCGCCGGCAAAACCGGCGACACTGAAAGTCGGCATCGTTTGGGCCGGCAGCGCGAAACACAACGACGATGCGATGCGCTCAATTTCTTTGGAGCAATTCCTGCCGTTGCTGCAAACGCCCGGCATCACATTTTACAGCTTGCAGCAGGTCGTGCCGGAGCGTGACAAAATTTTAGTACATGAGTTGACGGACGTCATTGATTTGTCACCGCGGTTGACCGATTTTTCGGCCACGGCCGGATTGGTCAACCAACTGGATCTGGTTATCGCGGTGGACACGGCGGTGGCGCATCTCGCCGGGGCGCTGGCCAAGCCGGTCTGGACGCTGGTGCAGTTCGATGCCGACTGGCGATGGTTCGGCGACGGCGAGGGCACGGTCTGGTATCCGACGATGCGGCTGTTCCGGCAGACGCGGCGCGGCGACTGGCCACCGGTGGTGGCGCGCGCGGCGGACGCATTAAAAAAGATGACCACGTCCGAGATGACCGTATCCAGAAAGGCCGCGCAAATTAGCGGTCAAGAGGTCGTCTTTTTTGCCGATAGTCAGACGTGATTCGCGTCAAAGCAGAAGAACTGTCGCCCGGCATGGTAGTCGCGCGCGAGGTAAAAAACATAGATGGCATGCTGATGGCACCTGCCGGTTGTGAATTGAGCGAGCGGCAGATCGGCATCCTGCAGGCATGGGGCATCACCGAGGTGGAGGTTGAAGCCGGCGAGGAACAGGCCCGGGCGCACGATCCGCTGGCGCAATTGCCGCCGGAAACGCTCGCCAAAATCACCGCCGATCTGCGGGCGCGTTTTTGGAAGCCGGACGACTTCGGCCCCGTGCCGGCGGAAATTTTCAAACTAATGCTCTTGCGGCAGGCGCGGCAGATCTCGAATTCCTCCAAACCGTGAACTGCTCAATGGAAACCATTGGAAATGTCCCAATTTGTAGTTTGGCGAAACCGAGGCTCCCTCATCTTGGTCTCAACATGAACTTGTTTTTGCAGGAGCTTGTAGAACATATCTTTCTGAAAGGCCATGTTGGGCTGACCGATCGACCGATCCATGGGGATCCTCACCATGAACCCGGTCAGCGGCTCGGATCATTTTGCAAAGATAGAAATATGCAACTGCTGTTCCTTCTCCCTGAGGGAGAAGGTCAGGATGAGGGGGAAGGCGGCGCTCATTTCGAATTGTGCGGGCCTAAAATTTGGATGGCCACTTTCCCCTCACCCCGGCCCTCTCCCTTGGGGAGAGGGAGAAACGCGCACTGCGGCTCGATACTGGAACGCGTCGGGTGGTTCGGAGGTTCAATGCGCGAAATTTCATTTGGGAGAAATCTTCTTCCTTTTTGGGAGGGAGGAGGAATTGACAGTGTGATTTCGGGATGGTGCATAATACGGTTTACAATTGGGCGAACTCTTCCACAAAACAAGCCATGAATCCGCCATCCATCAAGGCGATGGTGCAGGCCGTGCCGCGCAGCCTCGGTTCCTACGGGCCGGTGCTGGCCGAAATCGAGGCCGCGCTGCAATCGCCACAGTGCAATCTCAATTCCATCGGCGATGCGATCCAGAAGGACCCCGATCTCACCGCGCGCCTGCTACGGCTGGCGAACAGCCCGTTCTTCGGCTTTGCCAACCGCCTGAGCACCGTGGCCGAGGCCGTGAGTCTGCTCGGCATCCAGCAGATCCAGGACATGATTGTGGCGTCCAGCGTGTTGGAACAATTCAAGGGTGTCCCGGACAAGTTCGTGAACATGGATTCATTTTGGCGTCACAGCCTCGCCGTGGGCATCTGCGCGCGGCTGCTGGCCATGGAACGACGGTTGCCGAAGCCGGACAAATTTTTCGTGGCCGGACTGTTGCACGACGTCGGCCGGCTGGTCCTGTTTTCGCAGGCAGCGGACCAGGCGGAAAAGGTTTTTGAATGCAGCCAGGCGGAAAAAATTTTACTGCGCGACGCGGAGAAAAAAATTCTCGGCTACGACCACCAGCAAATCGCCGCCGAATTGCTGCAAAGCTGGAGTTATCCGAACGCGCTCGTGCAGGCCGTGGCCTTTCATCATGCGCCGAACAACTCCGTCGCCCGGCTGGACGCCGCCGTGGTGCATATCGCCGATCATCTCGTGAATGCGATGGGCATCGGCAGTTCCGGCGAACGGTTCATCCCGTCGCTGGATGAAAAGGCGTGGGCCGTGCTGGGCCTGGGTCCGGACATCCTCGGGCGACTGGTTGAAGATGTGGATGAACAG
>DATHOG010000025.1:0-7142 GCA_035485115.1 Candidatus Sulfotelmatobacter sp.
CAGCAAAAGGTTCTGGCCGAGGCTGTCGTGCAGTTCGGCGGCGATGCGTTTGCGCTCGGCCTCTTGCGCGGCGATGAGTTGCAGCGTGTATTCGATGCGCGCCTCCTGCTCCCGGGCGACGGACTGTTCATGTTCGCTTTCAATGCGGTGCTTGCCCAGGCAGATGGCCGCCGTGTGCGTGGCCATCTCGATCAACTGGCGATGCTGGTCGTTTGGCAGCCCCGGCTGGCGGTAATAAATGGCAAAGGTCGCCAGTACTTTTTTTTGCGCGTCGAAAACCGGCGTGGACCAGCACGCGCGCAGGCCGTGCGGGAGTGCAAATTTTTTATAGTCCGCCCACAACGGGTCGTTGGCGATATCCGCGACATAGACCGGCTCGCCCCGCCACGCCGCCGTGCCGCAGGAACCGGCACACGGACCGATGGCCCAGCCGTTGTAGGCGGCGGCAAATTCGGGCGGCAGCGACGGCGAAATGCATCGTTGCACGTGCCGGCCTTCCGGGTCCAATAGCTGGATCGAGGTGAGCATATCCGGTGACTGTAATTCGACCATGCGCAGCAGTGTGTTAAGCGTATCCTCGAGCGGACGGCCGCTGGCGATCATCTCGAGCACCTGCATCTGCAGGTGAATCAGCGACTCCGCGCGTTTGCGTTCCGTGATGTCGTGCGAGACGCGCAGGACGCACATCCGTCCGCCGAGTTCGATGAGTTCGGCGCTGTGGAGCAAGGCCACTTTTCTGCCATCACGCGCGACCCCTTCGATTTCTTCGTCGCGGACAACCCCCTTTTCCTTCAGTTCCTGGTGGAGTTCGCCATGCTTGGGTGGATTTTTGAAGATGCCCAGTTCCGCCGGCGTGCGGCCGATCACTTCATCGCGCTTGAAGCCGAAAATCCTTTCGTGTGCCTCGTTGACTTCCAAATAACAGTTCGTCTCGTAATCAGTGATGGACATCACGTCGGGGCCCGTGCGGAAGGCCTTGGAGAATTTCTCCTCCGATTCGCGCAATGCCTGTTCTGTCCGGACGCGTTCGGTGATATCGCGCAGTGCCGTCATCCGCAGTGTGCGTTCGCCGAGGTGGACGTGCTTGGCCTGCGCCTCCGCAAAAAAGGAGCTGCCATCCTTGCGCCGCAGTTCATGCCCGTAAATGTTTTCCCGGCGGTTGTGGATGGCCTCGGCCACCATCACCTGCGAGCCGGACGCGATGAGTTCGGTGATTTTCCGGCCGGTCATTTCGCCGCGCTCGTAGCCGAACATTTTCAATCCCTGGTCGTTCGCATCGAGAATCCGGCCGTCTTCGCTGATGAAGATGCCTTCGAACGCCGCGTCCGTCAGCGTGCGGAACCGCGCTTCGCCTTCGCGCAGGCTCGCCATCGTGCGGTTGCGCTCGTCCAGCACGATGGCCGGAATCATGGACACCAGGTTCGCCATCGCCAGAAAAATTTGCAACCCGAACACATAGCTGCCCGACGCCGCCTGCTCGGGCGTGAGGCCGACAAAACGTTGCGTCGTAAAATACGCCATCGGCAACGCCACCAGCAGGCTCGTGACCGACCCGATGCGCGGACCAAAACGCAGGCCCGCCCACAGCATCAGCGGCGCCGCCAGCGCCCGGTCGGGCGACATGATTCCCCTGTCCCAAGCCAGCAGGTAAACCATGAAGACCGCCAGTCCCGACAAAATCACGGCCAGTTCAACTTTTTTCCCCCGTGTTGCCAGATAATCTATTTTAACGCCCGGCCGCGGATACCAGACCAGGACTAAAGGTGCGAACAGCAGGATTGCCAGCGAGGTGCTGCCCCACCAGATTTTCCAGGAAACCCAAAATGAATGGCTGAACCCGAAGTGAACCAGCGTCGCCGCACCAATCGCGGCACCGGCCAGCGTGCTGATCGTTCCGGAAAAAATGAGCAACCCCACAATCTCCTTCAGCGTCTCCAGCCGCGGCCGTTCCGCCACGAACCGCCGCACCAGCCACGCGCCCAGCCACGCCTCGACCGTGTTCGCGCAATAAAAACCCAGCGTGGGCAAAAACGGCGTGCCGTAAAAATGATCGAAGGCCAGATTGCCCATGAACGCGCCCAGCGACAGCCACGGCCAGTCGCGCGCCGGATTCAGCAGCAGCACCGAAACGTAAAGTCCCGCCGGCACCCAAAAGCTCACCATCGAACCGCCGCGAGCCGACAGCAGCGTGCTCGCCTCCGCGCACAAAAAATAGGCCAGCGCAAAAAAAACGGCGCGTTGCCATACGGGTAACGAATCCCGTCCGTCCGCCGGGCTGGAAGCTGGCTGAAGCACAAACCTTTATACAACAACCTCCCCGTAGCGACATCAAAAATCACCGCCGGACGTTCCCCGTGCTTGCGTCCGGCGGATTTCCGGCGGAAACTCCCGTGCGTGAACCGGGTTGTGCTCATCGAAAAATTCTGGCCGCATGTCGCCGCCGGCTTCGACCTCATGGCCTGCCTGCTCGCCTCCGGCCACGCGCTCCTGCACAAGCGCGACACCCGTGCCGCCACCATCTGGATCTTCATCATCTGGACCCTGCCTGCCGCCGGCCCGCTGCTCTATCTCGTGCTGGGCGTCAATCGCATCCGCCGTCGCGCCATCAAGCTTGGCATCCACCGGACCTCGTCCCGTCCCGTCCCGGAAAACCTGGGCGAACCGGAACACGACGGTTCGGAACATCTGAAGCATATCGCCGCCGTCGTCAGCCGTGTCAGTGCGCAGCCGCTCACGGCGGGAAACCGGATCGAGCCGCTCGTCAACGGCGACGAGGCGTTTCCCGCGATGCTCGCCGCGATTGACTCCGCCCAAAAAACCATCGCGCTCTGTAGCTACATCTTTGACAACGATGCGACTGGAAAAAAGTTCATCGCGGCGCTTGACCGCGCCGGGCGGCGTGGCGTGGCCGTGCGCGTGCTCGTGGATTCAGCGGGCACCCGTTATTCTTTTCCGCCGATCACCTGGAAATTGCGCGCCGCCGGAATTCCCCATGCGAGATTTTTGCCGACGTCGATTCTTACGCCGTGGCATGTCGCCACGATCAACCTTCGCAACCACCGGAAATCCCTCATTATCGATGGCAAGACCGCCTTTACCGGCGGCATGAATATCCGCCATGGGAACGTGCTGGCCGAAATGAAGAGCAGTGGCGGCCGGACGTCGCAACCTGGCGTCACCGCCTACCGCAGCAATGCAGTCCAGGATTTGCATTTCCGCGTCACGGGTCCGGTGGTGGAAGAATTGCAGGAGGCATTTGTGCGCGATTGGTCGTTCACGACCGGGGAAATTTTGGAGGGATCGGACTGGTTTCCAGAACTGGCGGAAGCGGGAAATGTCATCGCGCGGGTGATACCTGACGGACCGGACGCGGATTTCGAAAACACGCGCTGGACGCTCCTGGCCGCGCTGGCCGAGGCGCAGCATTCCGTGCAGATCGTGACGCCATATTTTTTACCGGACACCGCGCTGATTTCCGCGCTGAACCTCGCGGCGTTGCGCGGCGTGCAGGTGGACATCATTTTGCCCGCGAAGAACAATCTGCCGTTCGTGCACTGGGCCTCGCGTTCGCTGTGGTGGCAGGTGTTGCAGCGCGGGTGCCGGATCTGGCTCACCCCGCCGCCGTTCGACCATTCCAAGCTGATGGTCGTGGACGGGCACTGGGTCTCGCTCGGCTCGGCGAACTGGGACGCCCGCAGCCTGCGGCTCAATTTTGAATTGAACGTGGAATGCTACGGGCGCGAGTTCGCGGGCGAAATGGAGAAGCTGGTCGCGAAAAAGATTTCGACCGCGCGGGAGATCAAACTGGCGGAGATCGACGCGCGTTCGCTCCCGGCAAAATTGCGCGATGCCATCGCGCGTCTGTTTTCACCGTTTCTGTGAAGGCGTTCAGGCGGAGGCGAGGTCGCGCGCTTCCTTGTCGAGCCCGAGCGCCCGCATCTGATTCTCATAGCATTGCGGGCAGATTCCGTGGCTGAACTGTGCGGCGGAATGCTGGGCGACAAAGCTTTCGACCTGGTTCCAATAACCCTTGTCATCGCGGACCTTTTTGCAATAACCGCAGATCGGGATCAGCCCGCGCATGATCTTGTTGGCCTCCAGCGCCTCGGAAAGCTTGCGGTTGGTCTCCTGCAATTCGCTGTTTTGCCGCAGGATGTTTTCAAACGTCGCGAGCAACAGATCAAGGATCTGGCTGCGGCCGGCATTGATGAAATATTTATTGCCGCCGTAATGGACCGCCACCCCCGCTTCGCTGGTGCGATAGCGCGCGCGCGAATCATCCAGGATGGAATGCACGCGATCGATCAGCCGCGTGGCATCGAAAGGCTTGAGCTTGTAAAAATCCGCGCCGGATTCCAGCCCCTTGAAGATGTCCGAAGGATCGGACAACGAGGTGAGCAGCATGAACGGGATGTCGCGGGTTTTTTCCGCGGCCTTCGCCCGGCGGCAAAGTTCATGGCCGTCCATCACCGGCATCATCACGTCGCTGATGATGAGCGCGGGCATGTGCAATTCCAGCAGGTCAAGGGCCTCGACCCCGTTCGTGGCGGCGGCGACCTCATAACCGGCTTTTTCGAGCGTGCGACGCAAAAAGACGGACTGCGGCAGGCTGTCCTCGACGATCAGGATCAAATTATTCCCGCCCGTTAAAGTGGTTTCTGTGTTCATGCCAGGGTTTGATGGCGGCTGATAATCTGGATTCGGCAGAAAAGGGAAAAACTTTAGCGGTTTCCCGGTTCAGTTATTGTTTTTTGTCCTTCAGAATTAGCCGTTCGGACCATTTCTTCATTTGCGATTTCGCCAAAATGCGGTATCTATCCGCCATGCAAAATTCGATCATTCCTTATCCGACCGTCATTGAACAGACGCCCCGGGGCGAGCGGCAGTTTGACATCTTTTCCCGCCTGATGATGGAGCGCATCATCTTCCTCGGCACGCCCGTGGACGACGGCATCGCCAACGTCATCATCGCGCAATTGCTGTTCCTGCAAATGAACGAGCCGAAGAAGGACATCCATTTTTACATCAATTCCCCCGGCGGCAGCGTCACCGCCGGATTGGCGATCTACGACACCATGCAGTTCGTGAACTGCGACATCAACACCTACTGCATCGGCCAGGCCGCGAGCATGGGCGCGGTCCTGCTTGCCGGCGGCACCAAGGGCAAGCGCTACTCGCTCACGAACTCGAACATCATGATCCATCAGGTGCTCGGCGGCGCGGAAGGGCAGGCCAGCGACGTGGAGATCCGCGTCAAATACATGCTCAAACTCAAGCAGCGCCTGAACACCATCCTCTCCAAACACACCGGCAAGGATTACGACATCGTGGAAAAAGCCTGTGACCGCGACAATTTCATGAGTGCCGAGGAAGCGAAGCAATTCGGCCTCGTGGACCACGTCGTGGAAACGCGCAAGGAACTTCCCGGTGCGGACAAGGCCTGATTCACCTCCGCCTTCGCGGCGCGCCTAGCGCCGCTATGGCGCCCGGCCCCGGACGTGGAGAGAGAAATGCGCCCTGCGTTTTGGCGAATTATGAGTGGTTAGCGGCTCGGATGTTTTCGCGAATGTAGAAATGTCCAACTGCTGTTCCTTCTCCCCAAGGGAGAAGGTCAGGATGAGGGGAGAGGCGGCGCTCATTTCAAATTGGCCGGACCTTAAATTTGGATGGCCATTTCCCCTCACCTCGCCAACTTCAGTTCGTTTTGACACACGCAGCGGGAAGTTTATCCTTCGGCCATGCGCATCGTTCCCGTTTCCCTTGGCAGCCGCAGCTATCAGATCAAGGTTAGCAGCGGCCTGCTGGCGCGCCTTGGCGCGGAATGCGCGGCGCTCAAGCTCGGCCAGCGTTGCGCGGTGATCACGGACACCAACGTCGGGAAAAAATTCGCGAAGGCGGCGTTGAAATCGCTTTCCGCCTCCGGCTTCGAGCCGGTGCTGGTGACGATTCCGGCGGGTGAAAAATCCAAATCGCTTTCCGTCGTGGAAAAATGTTTCGATACGCTCGCAAAACACCGGCTGGAAAGAAAATCGTTCATCGTCGCGCTCGGCGGCGGTGTGGTCGGCGACCTGGCGGGCTTCGTCGCGGCGAGCTACCTGCGGGGAATCCCGTTTGTGCAGGTGCCGACAACCTTGCTCGCGCAGGTGGACAGCTCCGTCGGTGGCAAAACGGGCGTAAATCTCAAGTCGGGCAAGAACCTCGTCGGGGCATTTTACCAGCCGCGGCTTGTGCTGTGCGACCTGGATACGTTGAAGACGCTGCCGCGCCGCGAATACATCTCCGGCCTCGCGGAGGTCATCAAGTACGGCATCATCTACGACGAAGTCTTGTTCGCCCAACTCGAACGCAACCTGCCGAAACTACTCGCGCGCGAGGAAAAAACATTGCGCGATGTCGTGGCGCGTTGTTGCGAAATCAAGGCGGACGTCGTCGGTCAGGACGAAACGGAAAGCGGCCTGCGCGCCATCCTGAATTTCGGTCACACCATCGGCCATGCGATCGAGAACAGCGCGGGCTACGGAAAGTTTTTGCACGGCGAGGCCATCGCCATCGGGCAGGTCGCGGCGGCAAAATTATCGCAAAAGGTTTTGGGCCTGCCGTCCGGCGATGTGGCGCGGGTTGAAAAACTTTTTGTGCACGCCGGCCTGCCGGTGAAGCTCAAGCTCGGCGCCGCGCAGAAAAAAAACTTGTTCGCCGCGATGACGCTGGACAAAAAAGTCAGCGGCGGCGAAGTCAAATTCGTGCTAGCCAAAAAAATCGGGAAAGTCATCTGGGGGCAAAAGGTTCCGCCGGGTTTGATTGACGAAGTTTTGAGCTGATTTCGGAGCGCGGGCTTTGGGGCGGTTTAATAAAAACTGTGGCCGATTATTCCATGGTGTTGCGCTCCCCCTCACCCTAACCCTCTCCCGCTGGGCTTGTCATTACCCACATCTTATGCAGAGTTAGTTCAGCTCTGCTCATCATCTAAATTTTATCACAGCTACCACCTGTTTGATTACAGACTCGACAAACCAGCCGCCGGCCTGTAAAATTCATCTACCCGCATTGCACGGCATCAATGCGGGTAGATGTCTTTTTCACTTCCATCAGTTCCCCTGCCAATTTAAGTTGGTTGCGTGAACTCGTTATAAGCTAATGCCGGT
>DATHOG010000026.1:0-18073 GCA_035485115.1 Candidatus Sulfotelmatobacter sp.
ACCGGCATTAGCTTATAACGAGTTCACGCAACCAACTTAAATTGGCAGGGGAACTGATGGAAGTGAAAAAGACATCTACCCGCATTGATGCCGTGCAATGCGGGTAGATGAATTTTACAGGCCGGCGGCTGGTTTGTCGAGCCTGTAATCAAACAGGTGGTAGCTGGAATAAAATTTAGATGATGAGCAGAGCTGAACTAACTCTGCATAAGATGTGGGTAATGACAAGGGCTTTAGCCCGCTTCAACACGTCTTTACAAGGCCGTATTGAAGCGGCATAAATGCCGCGCCCCGCCAAACAGGGCACTGCCGAACCCGCTCGCGGTTTGACTTCCCCGGGTTCCGCGCTAAAATGTTTCCCTGGTCGGCGTGCTCGTCTATCGGCTAGGACATAGCCCTCTCAAGGCTGGAAGACGGGTTCGACTCCCGTGCGCGCTACCACCTCCTCGCCCCGTCAAACCCACGGATGTCTGAAACCAGCGCCGTAGGCGCGCAATATTTGTAGAAACCAAACCACAATGAATTCAAGCCCCGTTCAGGGGCGACATATGTCGGTCGAGCGAGCCTCCGTCAAACCCCAAACCCTGAACGCGGAACCAGAAACCACCCGCCGTGGCTCGTCACGCCGAAGCCTTGCGAAAACCGCGCGACTTCGCCGTCCGCCCTTGATTTGTAGGAGACGAGGTGACGAGACTCATTTTAATCCTCTCGGCCGGTTTTTAATTAGAGCCTCATCACCTCGTCTCCTATAGTCTGCGATGTGGGTTAATCCCTCAAAACAACTCCGGCTGTTTCTGAAACTTTTCCAACGGCAATTTGGTAGGGATGGACGAACGCCCCCCCCCTTCCAGCTCACTAAAAACTCAAAAACCGTTATTTGCCGCCCGCCGCATATAACTCCTTCACCGATTCCCGGCTCAGAACGACGAGGGTAAAAACGCCCAGCACCGTGCCCAGCGGCAGATGCAGGCAGTCGATGCCCGCCACCACCAGCGAAAAAGTCCGGTTCTTCCGCGCGCGAAGAAACAAGCCGGAAACCAGGTTCATAATTGCCGACGCCACGAACCAGAGGCCCATCGCCAGATAAAACCATTTGAAGATGGCGAACATCTGCTCCGGCGTCATCGGCATGGGCTGCTTCTGGTTCTCAAACATTTTTGGATTGGTCATTACCGCGTGCATCAGGAAGTAATGCGCCACCAGGAACAGGATGCCCACCAGCGCCAGCGCGGCCCCCACGAAATGGAAGATGGCCAGCAGGTTCAAATTGTCCGCGTCAATTTTGCGCTGATCGCGGGGCAGAGGCGGGAGTGGTGCGGTCATAGATTTAGAATTTGTTTTCGCGCGTTCTGTTTCCCGTCCGTTCACCCTTTCCGTAGATACTTCTTGATGAACAGCAGATAACCCAGGGCCGGCAGCGCACTTAACAGCATGTAGATATTCATCGCGTTTTGCGGGAACAGACCCATTTTTTGAATTTGGTCGATTTGCGCCTGTGGCAAACCCTGTAACCGATATACCTCGATCATGTCATGGTGCGAGTAGGTCAGCAATGAGGACACCATGAATACCAGCATCGCGGCGACAACGAGCCACCAGCCGCGCACTTCCAGCCGGTACAGCCACCAGCCGCCCAAACCCCACACGCCGGCATAGACCACGAATAGAATGGTTGCCGGCAGACCGTTCAGGAGCATGCCAAAAAATGGCATCACGGCCAGATCGGTCATCGCCGCTAAAATCATCATTGGCAGGGCGACCCACGTCAACAGGCTGACGGCCAGCACCGGCAGTGGACAGGCATCCGTCCAGCGCGTCACCGGGTCACGGGCCTCGCAAGTGGCCTTCACATGGCGGCTCTGATAAAAAAACACCCAGAGCGCCGGCACCGATACGAAAATCACAAAAAAGAAAATCGTCATCCCGATGACCATGCCGGTGATCATATCCGGTGACATCGGCGGCCGGCCCGTCGCGACGTCCGGCGGCAGGCTCGCCAGTGATTTGCTTATGATGAACGGTGTGATAACCGTCATGAGGATGCCCATCACCAGCCAGCACCAGGCAAAGATAAGCAGCAATGCCCGCGCCCAACGCCGCTTCTGGATGGAACCGATGCCCATCCAGATCATCGCCACGGCCAAACCACCATAAACGCCTGCCCCCAGAAGAATGCCCGCACCATTATTTGGCGCCACATTTGGGTTCTTCGCCGCAGCGGCCTGGCCGGCAATCATCAGCGGCACCATCAGCCCGGCGAAGCAGCCGAAGATCAAAGTCAAAACGCCAAAGACAGTCAGCCCGGTGGAACGGTCCTTGAAAGCGGCCGGCGGGGTGGCCAATTCAGAAATGTCAGTGGTATTTTCCATAATTTAAGACCGTTGACGGTCGCCGATGGGCAGGCAACTGCGTGCTAATGGTGATGATTTCTTTTTGCTGCATGCCATGGTCCATTGTTATGACGGTAGTCGGTGACCGCCGGAGCAAGGCGAGTGAATACCCGACGGGAAGGGTTGTCAACTTTGAAGCGAATTTGAGGCCCCTCCGCCCTGCTCGCCACACATCACACGCCCCGCGCCTATGGCTGGGTGAAATTCAAACGGATGAACTCCGCCAGCCCGGAACAAGGAACCCTTACCTGCATGATCGGATCACCCGTATTGGAATCGGTGCCGGTTTGCTGAATCGTGTAGGGTGCCGGGATTTGATCAAGGTTCAAGGTCGTCCAATTTTTCAGATCAGTGGAGGCCTGCACATGGACGGTGATGCCCGTGGCAAATTTATACTGGCGAAATGTAAGCGTGAGATTTTGCGTGCCTCCCGTCGTCATCGTGCCCGCCGCGGGCATGGCGGCGATGTCGGCAGCCTGCATCGTCGTCGTTGGGTTGATGTCGAAGAGATACTTGAGGAGGTTGCAAACCCCATCGTTTTCAGGTGTGGCGGTCGGTACGGCGCTGACGGCATAGAAACCCGCCCATTGGCTGAAACTGACCTGTGAAGCCACCGTCATCGCCACCGTCAGGCTTTTCTGGTCGGCGCTCAGGGTTTCCGAGACCACGGAAAGGGCCGGCAGCGCGCTCACCACGTTGGAAAAGCTGCCGGTGATCGCATTCGCGGTCAGGGTAACGTTGAATGTCTGGCCCGGCGTCAAGCCCGTGGCATTGATCGCTAATGTTCCGCCAAGTGCGGCCGGCCCGGTGCTGTTGAAAAGGTTGTCGCTCCCGCCCGGGACGGGATTGTTTGCGGTGAGCAGCAAGGTGCCCCCGGTCTGGGTGTAATTCCCGCTCACGTTGACGGGCTGATTGCTGCCAATAGACGCGAGGACGCCGCTGTTCAAAGTCACATCGCCCGTTCCGAGGGCGGAACTGCCTCCTGCCACGAGCGTGCCGCAGTTCACCGTGGTGCCGCCCGTGTAGGTATTGGTGCCGCTCAGGGTGAGTGTGCCCGCGCCGGCCTTGGTCAGCCCGCCGGTTCCCGCCAAATCCCCGCCGAGGACAAGGCCCGCCGCATTGTCCACTTCAATGGCGGGCGCATTGGTCGAGGTCAGGGAAACCGGCGCATCAATCGTCACCAGGCCTGAACCGTTGATCACGTCGATCGGGGTATCGTTGGTCAAAATCAAGCCGTTGCCGGCCGAACCATGCACGCTGACCGCAGCCGGATCGCTGAAGATGATGTCCCCCAATGTGTAGGTCCCCGAGGAGATTGTCGTCGAGAGATTAGTCGCCCCGGGTGTGGCAAAGATCACCTGGGCGGCGGTGTCCGGTTCCTGAAACGTGACCCGGCCACCGGCGGTCTTCGACCAATTCCGGTTCGTCCAATTGCCGTCCGTTTGTCCCATCCAATAGATGGTTGGCACATTGACCGTCGGGTCGTCGTATTGATACAGGATGTCGCTGCCGGCTTCCTCGACGAAGACATCTCCCGTAGGCTCCGCCTCCAGGAATGCGTTGCCTCCCTTCCCGTAAGTCGGCCCGTTGGTAATGAAATTGCTCGGGCTAAACGTACCGATGAGCTTGCCCGTCGGATCGTATTCCGTGACTCCCCCCTCATCGTTGCCGACATAAATATTGCCCGAAGCCCCCACCGCGAACAAGGTTGGGTCCGCTGCAACGCCCGCCGCGAGCGGGACCGTTGTTATCGTGGTGAAATTATCCGTGGCAAACAGCAAGTTTGAGCTGGTGATCCCGACCAGGGAACCCGCGGTGATCGAAGCGATCCGGATCAGGCCCGGCTGGTTGGTCAGCACCGCTTGCGCCTGGCCATTCGCGGCAATGCTGTAAACATTGCCCCCCGATATCAGTAGCGGCCCCTGTTCGGCGTTGATGGTCATACTCGCGCCCGCGAGCACGCTCAAACGTACTATCGAGCCGGGTGCCTGGTCGATCAGGCTGTAGGAGTACAAGAAATTGCCGGCACCCGTCATGTAAAATAACGAACCCACCTGGGATTCAAGCGATCCCGTTGAAAATTTAAGTTCGGCTGGCCACTGATTAAGGAGTGTCACAAAGGTTGGCGAAGAGTTACCCGATACATCGAACTGGTAAAGCTGGCTTATTGTGGCGAGATAAAACCCCCCGGGGAAGTCCGAATTGGCATTGGGCACGGATTGGCTGGAGAGACCGTAGCTTAGCATTAAAATATAATCGTGATCCGTGGGCAGCAGGATATCCTGGACGTAATTGAGCCCCTGGGCCGAAACCCGGCCAGACCAGGCGCCCAGCAAAAGCATCGCGAGGCAGATGATTCCCGAAAATCGCGCGCCACGCGGTTTCGGCGTGGCCCGGGCGGTTGATGTGGTGAACCGGCGTGTAATTTGAAAAGCGTTGACGTGCATTTGAAAATGCCAACGCCCCGATATAACTCACCGTTACGGTGACTAATGCCCGGATGACGACATTGCCAAAAAATACCTTCTATTTTTTGTGCTGTAAACTATTTTGGAACACCCGGGGGGCATGACGCTCGCCACCTATCAACTGGTTCGGGCTTCAGCCCGTTTTAATGTGTGTTTGCAGGCCACATTGAAGCGGCATCAATGTCGCCCTCCGCGCCATTCATCCCGCCTCCCGCCTCTTTGCCACCCCCCCAATAAAATCGTTACTTTTGCCCGTTTGCCGCGTCTGTATACCCATAAAATTCGTTGTGCAAAAAATGCATCCGCATCGTATTATGTTGCACATCCAAATTTTCGAGCCTGGAAATTAACCAGCTCAATACCAACTTTTTCCGGTTGCTTCGTGCGCTCGGAAAATAAAGTTGGCACCAGAGCGTTGAGAGAAATGCTCTAAACAAGGTCGAAAGGTCAATGTCCGTATCAAAATGAAGTCACTCCAGCTATTTGCGTGGGCAGCCATCGCCATGATTGCCTTGAGCTTGGGCGGCCCGGTTCTTGCCGGCACGCCGCCCTTGAGCTACAACCGGGACATCCGGCCCATTCTTTCGGAAAATTGCTTTTCCTGTCACGGCACGGACTCGGCCGCGCGCAAGGCCGGCCTGCGGCTGGATCAGTTTGACTCCGCCACCAACAAGCTGGATGACGGCACGCTCGCGATCGTTCCAGGCCAGCCCGGACACAGCGAAATGATCCGGCGCATCCAGGCCACCGACGATGACCAGATGCCGCCGGCCAAGATCAATAAAACCTTGAAGCCGGAACAGATCACGCTGCTGAAAAAATGGATCGCCGCCGGTGCAAAATACGAACCGCACTGGGCGTTCCTTCCGCCGGTGCAAGCCCCCCTGCCCGCGGTGAAACATGCCAAGTGGGTGAAAAATCCCGTGGACAATTTCATTCTCGCGCGGTTGGAACAGGAAAAACTGAAACCCAATGCCGAGGCGGACAAACGCACGCTGATCCGCCGCGTCTCGCTGGATTTGACCGGCTTGCCGCCGTCGCCGGCCGAAGTCGAGGCCTTTGTGGCGGACCAATCGCCGGACGCCTATGAAAAATTGGTGGATCGCCTGCTTGCCTCGCCGGAATGGGGCGAGCAACGCGCCCACTACTGGCTGGATGCCGCCCGCTATGGCGACACGCACGGGATTCATTTTGATAATTACCGCGAGATGTGGACCTATCGCGAATGGGTCATCAACGCGTTCAACCTAAACATGCCCTTCGACGAATTCACCCTGGAAAATCTTGCCGGCGACCTGCTGCCAAACGCCACGCGCGACCAGAAGATCGGCAGCGGTTTCAACCGTTGCAACGTCACCTCGAATGAAGGCGGCTCGATCAACGAGGAAGTGCTCGTGGCCTACACCCGTGATCGCACCGAGACCACCGGGCAAACGTGGCTGGGCATGACGGTCGGTTGCGCGGTCTGCCATGACCACAAATACGATCCGCTCACCCAGAAGGATTTTTATTCGCTCTCCGCGTTTTTCAACAACACCACGCAACAGGCCATGGACGGCAACATCAAGGACACCCCGCCGGTGATGGTGGTTCCCAAGCCGGAGGATGACGCACGGTGGCAAAAACTCGGCAACGAGATTCCCGCCGCCGAACAAAAAATCACGGACCGGAAAGTCACCGCGCTCGCCGACTTCACCAACTGGCTCGCGCAGTCGTATCATCCGGGAGTTTCCGGCGACCCGACCAGTGAAAAGCTGGTTTTTGCCCTGCCGCTGGACGAGGGCGCAGGCGCACAGGTCCATTTTGATTTTAACGGCACCAATCAGACGGCCGACGTCGGCGAAAACACCAACTGGCAGGCCGGCGCGGTGGCGGCGCAGGCGTACTCCATCAGCGGCTCGGGCGCGCCGGCCTTTGCGGAGGTGGGAAATTTTGAACGCACGAACGCCTTCAGCTACTCGGCCTGGGTCCAGATCAAGGACGACAGCACCAGTGGCGCGCTGTTCGCCCGCATGGATGACCGGGGTGGAAAATACCGCGGCTGGGACCTGTTCATCGAAGGCGGCAAGCCGACGTTTCACCTGCTCAATGAATTCCCGACCAACGGTCTGAAAGTTTCCACCAAAATGGAACTGCCCAAGAACCGCTGGAGTTTTGTCGCGATGACCTACGACGGCAAATCAAAGGCGAATGGCGTAAAAATCTACATCGACGGCGAAATGCAGCAAACGGAGGTGCAGGACGACACGCTCAACGGCTCCACGCTCACCACCGTGCCGTTCAAGATCGGCCAGCGCGAAAGCGGATCGGTGCTGGCGTCGGCGGGACTCCAGGATTTGAAAATATTTTCCCGGGTTCTTCCCCCGGCCTCAGTCAAAGAATTGATGGAACTGCCCCGTATGGAATGGCTCACGATCAAGCCGCAACGCTCCACCAACGAGACCGATGAATTGTTTACGCTTTGGGTCAAAAGGGCTGACAGCGTTTATCGCGGTCTGCTCGCCGACCGCGATGCCCTGGAAAAAGAGCAGACCCGGATCCGTCAACGCGGCACCGTGGCCTATGTGATGAACGAAAGCACTAATCCGCCCGAGGCCTACGTGCTGTTCCGGGGCGCCTATGATCAGCGACGGGACAAGGTGGCGGCGAACACGCCGGAGTTTTTGCCGCCCATGCCGGCCGATGCGCCGCGCAACCGGCTCGGCTTTGCGGAATGGCTGTTACGCCCGGAAAATCCGCTCACAGCGCGCGTCACCGTGAACCGCTACTGGCAGGAATTGTTTGGCGTGGGGCTGGTAAAAACCGCCGGTGATTTCGGCGTGGCGGGCGAACAACCGTCGAATCAGGCCCTGCTCGACTGGCTCGCGGTGGATTTTCGCGACCACGGCTGGGACGTGAAACGCATCTTCAAACTGATGGTGATGTCGGCGACGTACCGGCAATCGGCGGTTTGCAGTCCGGAAAAATTGGAGCGCGATCCCGAGAACCGACTGCTCGCGCGCGGGCCCCGCTTCCGTATGGACGCCGAGATGATCCGCGACTACGCGCTCGCGTCCAGCGGCCTGCTCGTCGAAAAAATCGGGGGGCCGAGCGTGCGTCCTTATCAGCCGCCGGGCATTTGGGACAAGGTCGGGTTGCCGCAGGGCGATACGCGTAATTACGTCCAGGATCACGGCGATGATTTATACCGGCGCAGCGTTTATACCTTTTGGAAACGCCAGGCCGCGCCCGCCTCCATGGAAATCTTCAACGCACCCTCGCGCGAGGTTTGCACCATCCGCCGCGAGCGCACCGACACGCCGTTGCAGGCGCTGGTCACCTTGAACGACCCGCAATTCGTCGAGGCCGCGCGCCACCTCGCCCAATCGGGCCTCGAGGAAAACAAGGATGTGTTCGATTACATGGCGGAACGGCTGCTGGCGCGGCCTTTAACTGCGGCCGAGCGGAAAATCGTCACGCACAGCGCCGATGATTTGCTGGCGTATTACCAGGCCGCCCCGGAAAAAGCGGCGCAATTACTGGCCGTCGGTGAAACCAAGCCGGATGCAAAAATTGATCCGCCCACGCTCGCCGCCTATACCATGGTGGCGAATGAACTGATGAACCTTGATGAGGTTTTGAACAAATGAAAACCAGACTCAACGCAGAGATGCAGAGAACGCAGAGGTTCGCGGAGAAAACATTTTTTCACTCTGCGCTTCTCTGCGTTCTCCGCGCCTCTGCGTTTTTCCCCGGCAAATTTTGCTTATGAATCCACACCCGCATCCGCTGCTCCGGGACTACATCCGCTACGAAACGCGCCGGCAGTTTTTCAAGCGCGGCGCCAGCCTCCTCGGCACCGCGGCGCTGGCCTCGCTCGCGCCGAGCCTGCTGTTCGCCGATGAAAAGAAAACCGCCGCCACCGGCGATGCCGAAAACATGCTGCGCGCCATCGGGCCGCATTTCCCGCCCAAGGCGAAGCGGGTGATTTATCTGCACATGGTCGGCGGGCCGTCGCAGATGGATTTGTTCGATTACAAGCCCAACCTCACAGCGATGTTCGACAAGGATCTGCCGGACTCCATCCGCATGGGCCAGCGCATCACCACCATGACCAGCGGGCAGAAGCGCCTGCCCATCGCGCCCTCGAAATACAAGTTCGCGCAATACGGAAAAAACGGGATGTGGATCTCCGAGCTGCTGCCATGGACGGCGAAGATGGCGGATGACCTGTGCTTCATCCGCTCGATGAACACGGACGCCATCAATCATGAGCCGGCGATCACGTTCATGCAGACCGGCAACCAGAACACCGGCAAACCGTGCCTGGGTTCGTGGGTTTCCTACGGGCTGGGTTCCATGAACGAAAATCTCCCCACCTTCGTCGTGCTCATGGCCAAATCCACCAACAACGAGCAATTGCAGGCCGTCGGCGCGCGCCTCTGGTCGGCGGGCTTTTTGCCGGGCGAACATGCCGGGGTGCAGTTGCGCACGGCGGGCGACCCGATTTTATTCATCAATAATCCAGAGGGCGTGGACGCAAAGATCCGGCGCGAAACCCTCGACGGCTTGAAGGCGCTGAACGAAATCAATTTCCGCACCGTCGGCGATCCGGAAACGCACACGCGCATCAAGCAATACGAGCTGGCGTTCCGTATGCAGTCCAGCGTGCCGGAACTCTCCGACCTCTCGCATGAAACGGAGGCCACTTACGCGCTTTATGGCGACGACGTGAAAACGCCCGGCACCTTTGCAAACACGGCCCTGCTGGCGCGGCGGCTCGTGGAGCGCGGCGTCCGCTTTGTTCAGATTTATCACAACAACTGGGACACCCACGCCAATGTCAGCGGACGGTTGCCCTCTCAATGCAAGGACGTGGACCAGCCCTGTTACGCCCTGATCCAGGATTTGAAATCGCGCGGCATGCTGGACGACACGCTCGTCGTCTGGGGCGGTGAATTTGGCCGGACGATTTATTCGCAAGGCCAGTTGACCAAGGATAATTACGGCCGGGACCATCATCCGCGCTGCTACACCATGTGGATGGCGGGCGGCGGCTCAAAACCCGGCCTGGTTCACGGCGAAACCGATGATTTTTGCTACAACATCGTGAAAGATCCCGTGCATGTTCACGACTTTCACGCCACGGCGCTCAAGCTGCTCGGCTTCGATCATTTGAAATTTACCTATCGCTTTCAAGGTCTGGACCAGCGGCTTACCGGCGTGGTTCCGGCCAACGTAGTTGATGCCTTGATTGCCTGACCGAGCTTCCACCCAAAAACGCCACGGACATGAAAAAATCAAATCTGAACCGCCGCGGGTTTATCAAACGGACCGGCGCCGCCGCCGCGTTTCTGGCCTCCGCGCCTTACATCATTGCGCAGGACAAGACCGGCTCGCGTCCTCCTATCCTCGGCACGGGTGAACATCAATACGAGTGCCTGCACGACTGGGGCGAACTGCCCGCCGGCCACGTTTATGGCAACACGCACGGCGTGGCCGTGGACGCGCAGGGCGAAATCCACATCAAACACACCGTGGGCAAGGATGCAAAGATCGGCGATGCCGTGGTGGTCTTCGATGCCGACGGTAAATTTGTTCGTTCGTGGGGCAAGGAATACCGGAACGGCGCACACGGCCTGCATCTGAGCAAGGAAGGTGGCGAGGAGTTTTTTTATTTGTGCGACACCAAGCGCCACGAATTCGCCAAAACCACGCTGGCCGGCCAGGAACTTTGGCGCAAATGGGCGCCGGAACAATGCACCGGCTATACGATGCCCGATGAATTTGTGCCGACGAACATCGCGGTGGCGCCAGGTGGAAATTTTTATGTGGCCGATGGCTACGGCAAAAGTTTCATCCATGAGTATGACCGGGACGCGAAATATCTCCACAGCTTTGGCGGCAAAGGCAGCGCCCCCGGCCAGACTAGTTGTCCGCACGGGCTGATGGTGGACTTGCGCGGCCCCGATCCCCTGCTCGTCGTGGCCGACCGCGCCAATCATCGCCTGCAAAATTTTTCACTCGATGGGCAACATCTCGGCTTCGTCACGGACAATGTCCTGGAGCCATGTCACTTTCACACGCGTGACAAATTGATGGCGGTGCCCGACCTGCATTCCCGAGTGACGTTGCTGGATGAAAATTTTAAACTGGTGGCCCAGCTTGGCGAAGGCCCGGGCTACCAGGGATTGCGCACCCTCACCCGTGACCATTTTGTCCCGGGCCAGTTCGTCGCGCCGCACAGCGCGTATTTTGACCACGACGGAAATATTTTTGTCGTCGAATGGGTCGAGGTCGGCCGCGTGACGAAGTTGAGAAAGATTGCGTGACGAACCGGCGGTGCGGAAGTGATTATGCGTCTTGGCGCGCGGCGGCAAGCATAGCTCGTGGCTTGCTTCCTCTCCGCTCTTTCCCGTGAAGTATGGCCGTCCTCGGCCACTGCAACGTATAATTCATGCGTATCCTATAATTCTATTATCCAGAACACCACCCGTTGCATTACAAAACCCGTTGCATTACAGACTCGACAAACCCGCTGGCAATTAATAAAATTCACTTACCCGCATTGCACGGTATCAATGCGGGTAAGTGTTTTTATTTTTCGTTTATAGTGATTCATGGGTGAAGTCCCTTTTCAAAATGAAGTTTTTCTCGCGAAATTTAAGCAAGGCATCTCCGGCTGTTTAGAGCGGTTCAAGAAAAATTGTAGCCATCTCGGCTGGTCCGGCATTTTCCCTCACCCCGCCGTCTCTTTGTTTTCTCCGCCGCGTTCCGCCGTGGAAAATGCTCCTCGCCACCCTTCAATCAGCAAATTATCCATGCGAAAAGTCGTTTCCTCCATAGGGAAACCGGCTCCGGCAGCTTAGGATAAACTTATCAAACCCATCCGCCTGTGGCCTGTGTTATCGAGCCAAATCTCACATCCAGTTTCATTGATTCCATTTTTATCATGAGCATTTTTCGTCTTATACGGACACTGCACCGGCTCATCGGCGGCGGGATAAACCCAGTCGTTTCTATCGTGTTGGCGGCGGCATTTTTCGGGTCCGTCGGCGACGCACAAACCATTTATTTCGACTCCTTCTCTTTGGGGACGGACGACATCTGGGGAACCGCGCCGGATACCGCCACAAGCCAGTTCGGTGGCACCAATACAGCAACTTGGAACGACGCGTTGGGCGTCAACGACACCAACGCCTTTTACGCCGACGGCCTTGTGGGCACGGGACAAGGGGACAGCATTCTTCTGCCCTTCAAGCCGCAATCCGGGTACACCTACACCTTGACCGCTTCGATGACTTTCAGCGGCAATCCAGGTTCGGGCGACTGGGTCGGTGTGGGGTTTGCTCAAAACGACTCGGTCAATGTGCCGGTCGGCGACGGGCGGTTCTCCGACTCGGCCAATGGCGGACCCAATGGGTATGATTGGGTGATATTGACTGAATCAACCGGGAATGTGCAGTTTTTTACCGGCCCGCATGGAACGGGACAGCTCATCAGCCAGAATGGTTTCTTCCCCGCCAACACTCCGGCAACTCATAACGTGAAACTGATCTTGGATACGACCGGCGCGCAATGGGCCATCGCGTGTTACGTTGACGGCGTCCAGGCGGCGACCACGACTACGTATGCCAGCAACCCGTCGATTGGTGCGGTCGGAATCACGCAAACCACCCTGCCCACCCCCGGCCTGATCCATTGGAATTCGTTTACTCTTTCCGTCACCCAACTTGCCATCACGCAACAACCGGCCTCGGCGGCCGTCGTGAACGGAAACGCCTTCACCAATACGGTCGTGATCACCAGCAGTTCAACACCTTACTACCAGTGGTTCACCAACGGCATTGCCATCGGCGCGGCCACCAATGCCTCCCTGATTCTCGACCCGGTGACGTCCGCCGATGCCGGCACCAACTATTTTGTGGTGGTGACCAACTCCTCCGGCGCGGTGACCAGCGCAGTGGTGAGCCTGACCGTTCTGACCAACGCGATCACCAATATGACCGCGCAGTTGACGTCGCCGGACGGCAGCCTGGTGCTGACGTTTGCCGTCACCAATTTCGACGGTTCCATGAGCTGCCCCGTCTATAGCCTGGCCCGCAACGGTCAGACGCTTATCACCACTTCAAGAGTCGGGCTGACCTTTAACTACGGGGGTCTGCTGCAAAATTATCTGTCCGCCTCGAATACGATCACCAGCGCGAGCAACAGCGTCTGGCAACCGGTTTATGCGGAGACCAGTTCGATCACCAACAACTATAACCAGCTTGTGGTGAACCTGCAGGAGCTCATTCCGCCCAACCGCTTGTTACAACTGACGTTTCGGGCCTACAACGAAGGCGCGGCCTTCTGCTACACCATTCCTGTCCAGGCCGGATTTGCCGGCGCGACCAACCTCACGGAACAGACGGAATTTCGTTTTGCCACCAACTATCCCACCTGGGCCACGTACACGGCGCAGGGGGTTTATGCCCAGACAAATATCAACGGCATCATCAGCGGTTGTGAACGTCCCCTGCCGGTGCAATTGGCGACGAATCTGTACGTGGCGCTCGGCGAAGCCGGACTCGTGAACTATTCCCGGATGAAATTCGGTCCGCAGGGAGAGCCGGATAATCTCATCAGCGTGCTGGACGGCCCGGTCACCAATTCACTGCCGTTGACCACGCCCTGGCGGTTCATCCTGACCGCCACCAATCCCGGCCAGCTTCTCGAAAATGATTATTTGGTGTTGAACCTCAACGCACCCTGCGCGCTGACGAACACATCCTGGATCAAGCCCGGCAAAGTGATCCGCGAAGTCACGCTGACTACCGCCGGCGCCATGGCCTGTGTGGATTTTGCCGCCCTGCACAACCTCCAATACATCGAGTTTGACGCCGGCTGGTACGGAAACGAAAACACCACCGCGATCGCCACGAATGTGGTTTCCAGCCTCAACCTGCCCGCAGTCATCAGCTATGGCGCCTCGAAAAATATCGGCGTCATCCTGTATGTCAACTGGCTGGCCATGACCAATGAACTTGCGTTGCTGCCGCCGCTGTACTCGAGTTGGGGCGTGAAAGGCATCAAATACGGCTTCGTGGACGTCGGGGCGCAGCAGTACACGGCAATCGTGAATTCGGCCGCGGTCATCTGCGCCAGCAACCAGATGATGATGGAGGTACATGACGAATTCCGGCCCTCGGGCTACACCCGAACCTATCCCAATTTCATGAGCGTGGAAGGCGTTCTGGGGGACGAAAGCACCCCGACGGCAACCCAGGACACCACCACGTTTTTTTCCCGTTTGTTGGTTGGCGGCGAGGATCATACCATGTGCTACTTCGATCCCCGTGTCACCAACAACTGGACTTACGCCTACCAGCTGGCCAAGTCGGTTTGTTCCTACAGCCCGTGGCAATATATTTATTGGTATGACCGTCCCACCAACTCTTCCGGCTATGTCAGCGGCGGCAACGACATGATCACCGAGGTGCCGGAAATGGAATTTTGGAATTACCTGCCGACGGTCTGGGATGAAACCCGCGTGCTCCAAAGCAGCATCGGCCAATACGCCGTCATCGCGCGGCGCTCCGGCACGCAATGGTTCGTCGGCGCCATGAACGCGAATTCAAACCGCACCTTCAATGTGTCATTGGATTTTTTGACGCCCGGCCAGCCATACGTCGCGAATGTCTATTCACAGGACCCATCGGTGCCGACGCGCACGCATGTTCGCATCGACCGTACCGTGGTGAATTCCACCACGAACCTGACGATGACGCTCGGCGCGACCAATGGTGAAGCCATCCGCCTGCTTCCAGCCACCCCCCCGTTTATCCAAGCCTTGTCACCCGTGAAAGGCGGCGGCTTGAGCCTGACCGTCACCGGCACGGTCAGCCAGCCGTATTCCCTTTGGAGCAGTCCCAGCCCCGCCCTGCCGGTGACCAATTGGAACTTTTTGGGCGGCGGATTGATCACCAACAATCCCGCCATCTGGAGCGATTCCTTCTCGCCAACCCAGCGTTTTTATCGTTCGTCCACGCCTTGAATGGCGTCCCGCAGGCAGTCCGACCCGTATTTACGGTCAGCGAATTATCCATATGAATCCGCGTTCTGTCCATTGGCTGGACCCGGTGATGGTGGTAGGTTTGATTAAATCCATTCCCGAGAACAATTTGCCGTCCCGTGAACCATAGCCAGTTCAAAATATTTATGACGCTTGCATCCCCAAGCCGGGCGGCAACGATTTTCTCGCAGGGCGCCCAGGGCCGTTTGTCCACAGCCATCTAACGCAATCATCAGTCTAAAACCAAACCCGATCATGAACATGAAAAAAATCACCAGTCTGCTGGCGGCGGTAATCGCGGCAGCATTCTGTTGCTCCACGGCAAACGCGCAATATAGCAACGCTTTGCTCAACGCGACGCTCATTTATTCAAACGCCTTTACCGGGCTCTCATCGGTGAACATCACCAACTCGCATCCTGACTTCTCCTCCGGCTTGTACGGCGGCAGCAACGGAGTTAATGCGGCCTGGATGGATTTGAACGGGTCGGCCCACACCAATTATTATTACGCCAACGGCACGCTTGGCAGCCCGCAGGGCGGCAATGTCCTTTTGCCGTTTACGCCGGCAGCCAATCACGTTTACGCCTTATACATCACCTATACCACCAGCGGCACCTTGAACACCTGGGTGGCCGGTGGCTTTGGCGGATATTACGCTGACGGCGCTCCCTCCGCTCGCTCCCAGTTCAACAGCGCTGGCACTGCAGGTTATGATTGGATGCTCCAAAATTATAACAGTTCCGCCCAGTGTTTTTTAGGACCGGCCGGAGTAGGCACCCTCACCGGCCCTTTTAATGCCGTTGCCGGGACAAGCCATTCGATGTTGATAATATTGGATTCAACGTCCAACGAAAACTCCAGCAACATGTGGAGTATCGCCGCCTATAACGATGGCCAACTGACAGGCAAAGAAACCTATTCCGTCAACACCGGTGGGACGGCTCCCGTATCCATCAGGGGTGTTGGCTATGGCATAAATGGCATGACGGTTGATCTGGAACATAATGTTACGTGGAATTCTTTGATACTTTCCGCCAATCAGGAGTTGATCATACAACAGCCGGTATCTGCGGCTGTTAATGTGGGCACTGGCTTCACTAATTCGGTTTTGGTCGGCGGCACTCCGCCGTTCGGCTATCAGTGGTATACCAACGGCGTCCCCCTGGTCAATGGAGGTGGCATCAGCGGGGCAAACACCAATGTTTTGGTGATCAGTTCCACAACAGCCGGCAACACCAGCACCAATTATTATTGTGTCGTGACGAATCTTGCTTACGGTGCGGTGACGAGCGCGGCGACGAGCTTGACGGTTTATACCAACCCGGTGTTCTTGTCGGCATTTCCGGTTGCTTATACCAATCCAATGACGTTGTTTGGCGGAGGCAATATCATGGGAACGAATTATTTTGGCTCAACGCCGACGTTCTCGGTTTTAACGGCCGGCGGACAACCAATAACATATCAATGGCAGACCAACGGCGTGAATGTCGGCGGCGCGACCGGTGCCAGTATCACCTTCACGAACTGCCAGTTATCCGGCAGCCCGACCAACTTTACCTGTATTGCGTCCAACAGCTATGCCATGACGACCAATAATTGGGCGGTTTCGTATGTTCAGACACCGACGGCACCCTTTCCGAGCCTTGTGCTGTCGAATCAGCCGGCCGGCTTTTGGCGTTTAAATGAAGGCGGCGATGATGGTAACGGGGACAATGGAGCCGTGGCCACCGACTACGCGAGTGGCAATAACGGACTCTACACCAATGCTATTTTCGGCTATGCCACCTATACCACCAACATAGATTCTAGTGCCGCCGCGGTGCGCATCAATTTTGCCGGCACGCCGAGCGACGTTTTTGGGGTTCAGGGCATAGATTACTCAAATAAAGTAAATGCCGTGTTCACGGTTCAAGGATGGATAAAGGGGGTAACAGCCCAGCCCAGCGGCGCGCCGATCATCGCCAAGGGCTATAACGGCGGGGAACAATTTGCCTTGGACATCAATGGTAATAAATATCGGTTCCTGGTCCGCAATGCCGCCGGGATTGCCTCCAGCGTCACCGCCCCAACGGGTCTGGATAACAACTGGCACTTCATTGTTGGCGTTTGCGATGAAGCCAATGGGGTGGTATCGCTTTACGTTGACGGCTTGCAGGCCGCCGCCAGTGCGTCGATCACTCCCGGCAGCGGAATGTTTGCCACCACCACGCCGGTCACGTTTGGAGCCAGAGGCTCTTCGCCCCTGTTCTATGATAACGTGCAATTTAGCGGATATCTCAGCGACCTGGCCGTTTACAACTCCGCCCTCTCGTCGATTCAGGTGGCCAATCTCTATTCGGCAGCCGGTTTTTCGACTAGTTTCACGTTTGTTCCTCCATTGCCGCCGACCAATTATGTGTTCCTGGCAAATACAACCATAACCATTCCGGCAACGGTTTTCTGTCCGCTAGGCAACAATGGCTTTTACTGGACCAACCTGACCACCGGCTCGGTCGTCGCCTCGGGCACTTCCAGCGCGCCGGGGAATCTGAACGCGACCCTGACAATTCCAGCCGCTTCCCCCACCCTGAGTGGTGACCTGTTGGAATTGGTCGTCACCAACGCCGCCAATACCACAAATTGGTTCGTCACCTTGTTCTCGCCGGCGGCACCGATCGCGTTGAATTATTCCAGTCCCATTCTCTATTCCAACTTTTTCAACGGCGGGGCGTTATCAATCGGGGTGGTGCCGGTGACGGCGGCCAACCTTCTGGTTGGCGGCACCAATACCATGTGGAATATTGTAAGTAACAATCCCGCCGCCGGATACGCCGCTTATGGGGATGGCACCCTGGCTGCGAACCTGAACAGTGTTCTCCTGCCATTTACACCGCATTCCGGTTACGTTTACACCCTGGAAGCTTCACTGACCTTCACGGTTACTCCACCTGCTGGCGGATGGGGCGGGTTGGGTTTTTCGACGCAATTCCCCACCAATTATGTCACAGACCCGCGGGTTCTTAACCAAGGGTGGGCGCTCCTGAACATGGGTGCCAATGGCGGCGGGGCTCTTTTAAACGCCAACGGCGCCAGTCAAGGCGGCACGCCTAACTTGATGACCGCAGTGAACACGCCCTACGACATCCAAGTTATATTGGATACGACTGCTCCACAGTGGTCGGTGGCTTTGTATGTTGCCGG
>DATHOG010000027.1:0-6808 GCA_035485115.1 Candidatus Sulfotelmatobacter sp.
CTTTTTTATCGCGCAATTTTTGCTGCCGGCGCTGAAGGTCCGTGAGAAAAAATATGTCATGCAGGCGGCGGGCATCGGGGTGGGGTTGTTTCTGGCGGGCGTGGCGTTCTGCTATTTTTTCGTGCTGGCACGTGCGCTTAAATTCGCCGAATGGTGGGCCTTGTGGATGGGGGTGAAGGTTCCCGACTGGCGCGCGGAAACTTATTTCAGCTTTGTCACAAAGTTTTTGATCGGCATGGGGCTCGGTTTCGAATTGCCGGTTGTCATGCTATTGCTGGTGAAGATCGGCATCCTTGATTATCGGAAGCTGGCGGCGATGCGCCGTTACATGATTGTCATCAATCTGGTGCTGGGCGCGTTGCTGACCACGCCGGAAGTCTTCACGCAGGTGGTGATGGCCGTTGTTTTGCAGGTGCTCTACGAAATCAGCGTATGGGTCGCCTGGTATTGGGACCAACCGGATAAAGTAAAGGCGTTCCGGAAGATAATCATTGCGCTGCTGTTCGTCACGCTGGCGGTGGCGGCCTTGTGGGCGGGATGGCATTACGGCTGGCCGTGGATGAAGCTGCATTTGTCCAAATAATCGCACTTTACAAGACGGCGATTCGGCGTAAATTGCCTGCACCAATCTAGACCAACGTATATGCGTAAAATGATTTTTCCCCTCGCCGCCGCCCTCGCGGTCATGTTCACCGCCGGCTGCAAGGGTCCGGAACAGAAGCTTGGCCGCGGTATCAGCAATTCGTGGGACATCGTCCGCCTCGGCGAGATGCGCCGCTCGATCGAGCAAAATTCTGTAATGGAATCACCTGATGAAGGCTACACCTACGGCGTCATCCATGGCGCCGACCGCACGGTGCAGCGCACCGCGTTTGGCGTGTATGAAATCATCACCTTCCCGTTCCCGCCGTATCATCCGGTGTTGACGAAATATTTCAAACTGCATCCCCCGTATCCTGAGAGCTACCGGCCCGGTTTGATTTCCGACCCGCTCTTTGACACGGACACCTATACCGGTTTTAGCGGCGGCGATATCGCTCCGTTCGTCCCCGGCAGCCGTTTCAGTGTGTTCCCCGACTGAACGAAAATTTTCACCTGACGCGCCAGGCCAGCCTGGCGCGTTTTTTATTCCCCGAATGCAAAATTCTTTTCGTGTGTTTGCCGCCGTTCGCGGTTAAAAATAACCGTCCATGCGCCTCGAAAAAAAATCGCCCTGCAAGGTCAATCTCATCCTGAACATCCTCGGCAAGCGCGCCGACGGGTTTCATGAGCTGGAGACCGTCATGCAGCCGGTGGACATCTGCGACGGGATGACCTTTGAACGCGCGGGCGGCGGGCTGCAGCTCACTTGTAGCAATCCCGAATTGCCGTGTGATGCCAAGAATCTCGTCCACCGCGCCGCGACCGCATTTCTATCCGCCGCCGGGATTGACGACGGTGTCAGAATCCATCTCCAAAAGAACCTGCCGCTTGCCGGCGGCATCGGGGGCGGCAGCGCCAATGCGGCGGTGACCTTTACCGCGCTCAATGAACTTTTCGGCTCGCCGTTGCCGCTGGAAAAATTGCACGAACTTTCCGCCGCGCTCGGCTCGGATGTGCCGTTTTTTCTCTACGGCAAACCCGCCCTTGCGACCGGCCGCGGCGAAAATGTCAAAACGCTGGAGAGTTTTCCCGCGCTCAAGGGCCGGGCGTTTCTGCTCGTGCATCCCGGTTTCGGCATCTCCACGCCATGGTCGTATCAAAACCTCGCGCGGTTTCCGAAAGACCGGAACGGTACGGCCGGGCGGGCGGAAAAGCTGGTATCACGGTTGCAAGCCGGCGATTTGCCGGCGGCGGCGGACATATACAATTCCCTGGAGGCCCCGGCATTTGACAAATTTCCGGTGTTGCCGCTCTACAAGAATTTTTTCCGCGAACAGGGGGCGCTGGTATCGCTCATGTCCGGCAGCGGTTCGACGACCTTTGCCATCTGCGAAAATCTGCCGTCTGCGGATCGGCTGGCTGAAAAATTCAGGTCGCGGTTCGGTGACCGGGGCTGGCTCGCAACGGTCGCAATTTAGTGCGCTTATGAAACCGCCTGATTTTCAGGAATGACCGTTCGGTGCGGCGGTCAATGACAGGAAAATCTCTTCCAACGCGCCGGCGGCGCCGCTTTGCTTGCGCAATTCCTCGCGTGTGCCGATGGCGATGAGTTTGCCGTCGTTGATGATGCCGATGCGGTCGGCCATTTCCTCGGCGATGGCAAGCTGGTGCGTGGAGACGAACACGGTCATGCCGGCCAGCGAGCGTTCCTTCAAAACATCCTTTACGATGCGGGCGTGCTGCGGGTCGAGGCCGACCATCGGCTCATCAATCACAAATACTTCCGGATCATGCAGCAGGGCGGCGGCGATCGCAACGCGCTGGCGCGTGCCGTGCGACAGTCCTTCGATGGCGCGGTCGGCAAATTCACCGAGATGAAACCGTTCGATCAGTTCGCGGGTATTTTTTTCAGTGCGGGCGGCATCGAACCGGAACATCTCGCCGGTGAAGCGAAAAAATTCCCGCGGGGTCAGCTTGTCGTAGAGAAATGGATAATCCGGGACATAGGCGAGCCGTTTGCGGGCTTCAAGCGGGTCCGTCTGGACATCGAATCCGCAGATACGCGCATGGCCGGAAGTGGGCTTCATCAGGCCGGCGAGCAGCTTCATGGTCGTGGTTTTGCCGGCGGCGTTCGGGCCGAGCATCGCGAAGAACTCGCCCCGCGCGATGGTGAGGGAGATGTCACTGACGGCGGAAAGATCGCCGAATTTTTTTACGAGGCGGTGGAGTTCGATCATGGCCGGCTCCATTCGTCGATTGCGGCGGTGAAACCGCCGGGCAGCTGGACGCGCAGGACTTCGCCGAGCGTGCTGACATCCATAATGCAATTGCGGCCGAGCACGGTGGTTTCCAGGCGGTAGATCGGCACCAATTCGGTCCCGAACTTGACGCGCGTCCGGCGGGCATCCCAGGTGATTTTTTGCGCCACCTCCGGGGAGGTGAAAGCCAGGTCGGGCAATTCCATGGCGCCCAGCAGCGGCTCGGCAAAATTTCCGCTTAAGGTGCGGACTAGCGTGGCGGGATCCTGCAATTCGGCGAAAGTAAAGTCGCGGTTAAATGCCAGGCTTTCGCTGAAAACCTTGAGGCTGACGACTTCGTTGGTAGCGACTGCATGGATTTCGACGGTGGTAGTGCGCGAGGAGATTTTTACCGCGAACTCGGTCCATTTCCGCGCGGAATTAAAACTGGCGCGCCCTTCAAACTTGATCCGGTTGGTGAAGTCATCCAGCGCGATGTTGCCGGCCAGATGGATCTGGTAGCCGGGGTGTCTGGCCAGGCCTTCCGGAGGCAGCTTATCCTCTTCCAGCACCGCCATCTGCTGCTCGACGCTCGTGGTCAATTCGCAATAGCCCATCCGCCGCGAATCCTGATAAACGGTCATGGACGAGGAATCGGGCGCGGTCAGGATTTTCCGCCAGACCAGCTCGGCGGGAACCTGTAAATCATCGCCGTGCCCGGAGATCTCCGCACGCCAGAGCATGCAATTCATCACCACCCAGAACGCCGTGATGCCCAGGAATGTGATGCGTTTGGTCATGAAAAATTCATGGCAGGTTCAGCGTCTGGCCGACGCGTAATTTTCTGGGATTCACCCCGGGGTTGGCCGCTTCCAACGCCGAAAGGCCGACCCCGTTCTTGCGGGCAATGGCACTCATGGTCTCCGACGGTCTGACGACATAGGTGTGCAGTTTAGCCGGCGGTGGCGAAAGATTTCCGGTCGCAGGCGGTGTTGGAGGATAATTATCCCCCGGCAGCGGTGTGATATAGCCCGGTGAGCCCGGCGGTGGCGTTGGATTATTTTTCGCCGCGGCCTGCAGGCTGGCGATGTAATCGTTCAAATTTTTCTTGTCCCCCTGCAACTGGGCGATCTGCAGTTTCAACGCGTTATTCGTCTGCGTCAGGAACTCGATCTGTCGCATCGCCGCCGGCGCGGTCGGAATGGTCAATACGTCGGCGGCCAGCTGCTGCTTGCAAGCCCCGATGCGTTCCTGGATGACGGCGGCGTTTTCCGCGTGGGGGCTGAGGCGCAGATATTCCTGGTAATGAAAGATCGCCGCCGCCGGATCGGGCTGCTTGGTGTCGAAGAGCTGCGCCAGCCGGTAATGCGCCTGGGCCGAGTGCGGATTGACCTCAAGCGCCTCCCGAAACGCCTCGATCGCACCGGGATAATCCATGCTGTTGAAGCAGTTATTGCCCTGCTCGAAGTGAAATTCCTTCTCCTCATCCGCCGCCGACTGGTCCGAAGGCGAGCAGCCGCCCGTCGCGATAAGGCATATCGCGACCAGCACCGGGAAAAACACTCGGCCTTGAAACGGCATGACGAAAATTAAACGAATTTCCACCCCCATGCAACGGCGGTGAACCGCAACTTGACCGGCCTTCAAAAGCCGGATAACCGCCGTGTTTTGACGAGATGGCCGTATGCTTGGTTTGAAATCACGGCCATCTGCCCGGCTCACTGGGCCGGAAAATTTTTTCGCCCGATCTTATGACCGATCGCACCGTAAAAGGCGACATAGCCGTAAGCGATCATCGGGACGATGAAGGCCAGCTGAAGACCTTGAGTGTCGGCGATCTTGCCGAGCAGTGGAGGCAACACTGCCGCCCCGACAACCCCCATCACCAACAATGATGACACCTGGCTCTTCAACACGCCCATGCCGTCCAACGCCAGCGAAAAGATGTTCGGCCAGCCGATCGAGGTAAACAGGCCCACACCGACGATGCACCACATCGCCACCTTGTGTCCGCAAAGGATCGCCGTCAGCAGCAAGACCACAATAGTAAGTGAAAAGATGAACAGGGTCCGGCTTGCCAGTCCGCGCCCGACCTGAAACAGCGCCCAGCACAAGACGATCATGAGCGGGTAATTTTTGACGATCAACCAACCGGCGGCGAAATCAAACGCATGCTTATCAGCATCCCAGCTATGAAGCATCCAGAATAAGAAGAAGCAAATCACCGGGATAATGACGAGCGCAATTTGTTTATTCATCGTTTTCATCTCGCTCAGTTCCACCGCCCCCATGAACCGGCCGATTAGCATGCCGCCCCAGAACAGCGAAACATACTTGCTGGCCTCCAGGGGCGTCATGCCGGCGACGTTCGGCTGGCCAAGGAAATTGACAATGGCACTACCCACCGATACTTCGCCGCCCACATACATGAAAATCGCAATAAAACCGAGCACCACGTGCGGATATTTTAGGGCGCCTGCTCCAGGTTCGGTATTGCCTTCACCGACGTGCGGTAACTTGATGAAAAAGAAGACCGCCGCTAGGGCCAGAAACATCAGGCAAACAATCAGGAACGGAATTTTCACCGCCGCCGCGCCTTGGTCGCCGCTGGGATCGAAGTATTTTAAAATGCAATAAGCGCCGATGAGCGGACCGGTCGTGGTACCGACAGAGTTGAACGCCTGCGCCAAGTTCAAACGCGATGACGCGGTTTTTTCCGGTCCCAAGATGGTGACATAAGGATTGGCGGCAATCTGGAGTAATGCGAGGCCGAAGCCAATGACGAACAAGCCGGTCAAAAACATTCCATACGAACTCATGTCGGCCGCCGGCCAGAATAGTCCGCAACCTGCCGCCGCGATCAACAAACTGGTGACCACGCCGTTCTTGTATCCGATTTTGGCGATGGGATCGCCGGTCCTTGCGGAGATAATGAAGTAAATCAACGAGCCTAAGAAGTACCCCCCGAAAAATGCCACTTGAACAAACATCGCCACCTTGTAACTCAACGCAAATGTCACTTTGAATTTGGGGATCAGGATATCATTGATGGACGTGGTAAATCCCCACAGGAAAAACAGCGACGTCATGATGCTGAACGCCCCGCGATAATTGGCGCCGTTGCCGGAACTTGATGCGGAGGATGGATTTGATGTAGCGATGCTGGCCATAGATTTTAATTTATGTGATTAACTGGATCACGGGCTGGATTATCCGAACAGTGTATTTGCCGGGTGAAGTTTGTCAGCGCAAATTTCAAACTTTTGAGCGTTTGAAGAAATACTGTAGCCATTCGGAGCGAGGATTTAAGAGTTTTGGCGAGGCTTTGGCGAAGGCGCAGGTTTGAACAACCCTGTAACTGAGGCAAAACGAAGCCAAAACTCAAAAAGACCGCCCTTTCTTTTGCACCAACCGAATGGCTGCAATATTTGTGAAAATGCTCTGATGCGCATTTTTGTAATACCGTGGATGTGTTAAAAGTTGTTAAAAACGTAAAATGCCGGAAACTTGAGCGGGTCGCCATCCCCGTTTCCGATACCATCCGCCACCTGGGAATCATCCTCATCCTCATTCTTCGATTTGGTGGGGCCTTGCAGTACCCCTCATCCTCGTTCTCGTCCTCGTTCTCGCCCCCGATTAGGTTTGATTTACCTTGATTCGGTCGGATTTCGGGCTTTTTTGGCACCTTGAATCTTGAATCTTGAAACCCTCGCGTCCACCGCCTCGCCCCCATTGCCCCGCACCAGGTTGGTGCCCGGCTCGGACCCCGTCTGGAAGGACCTCAGTATCACCGTACCTTTGTGGTTAAAACCCGCTCCGGATGGCCAGACCGGCCTCGCCGACGGCCTAAAATTGGGTTCGTTTCCAGTACTGTCCGGTTAAGGTTTTACTAAAACATGATACCAACCAATAAAAATAAAGGTGAAACCGCTGGCCGAAGGTGTGATCGATTTGAAATCGGCTCGCACTTTAAACCTGCGGATTTGTGT
>DATHOG010000028.1:0-42716 GCA_035485115.1 Candidatus Sulfotelmatobacter sp.
CAAAATTTCTCGCCCGTGGACGCTTTGAGCACGGGCCGCTGCATCACGTGGACGGATCTCGGGCTGGCGTTTACCCAGATCGTGCTGCTCATCGGCGGCATCTTCGCCGTGATGGGGATCTACTTTTTCAGCCGCCGTGAACTGGCAACCGCCCAGACGCAATGAACCCGCGCGCCAAAAAATTCCTGATGCTGTTTCTCGCCGGCGTGATGCTGTTCGGTGCGGGTCGCGTGCAAAATTCATTGAATGCCGATCGCACCCGGCTCGGCCTGACCTACACCGCCGTGTTGCAGAATGCACCGCCGATGCTGGCGTTCACCACCGTGGCGCTCGGCAGCTTTCGCGGATTGATCTCAAATTTCCTCTGGTCCCGCGCGAACGATCTGCAGCAGGACGGAAAATATTTCGAGGCCGCGCAGCTCGCGTCGTGGATCACGGACCTCGAACCGCATTTCACCCAGGTCTGGATTTTTCAGGGGTGGAACATGTCTTACAACATCTCGGTGAAATTCAAGGAAAACAAAGCGGCCGATGAAAACGGCCCCGCAGACTACACCGACCGCTGGCGCTGGGTGCAGCGCGGCGTCTCACTGATGCGCGACGAGGGACTCAAATACAATCCCGATGATGTGTTGCTTTACCGCGAGATTGCGTGGCAGTTCCAGCACAAGATCGGCGCAAACCTCGACGACGCCAACATGTTCTACAAAATGCAGTGGGCCGACGAGATGTCCGATTTCTTCGGCGAAGACGGAACCAACATTGTAAACCTCATTTCACCGCAACCGGGGACCGCCGACTGGACCAATGCGCTGACGCTGAAGCAAAAATACAAGCTCGACCCCGCGTTCATCAAAACCGTGGACGATAAATACGGCCCCTTCGACTGGCGCCTGCCCGAGTCGCACGCCGTATATTGGGGCGCGAAGGGACTCGAACAGGCCCAGTTGCACCCCGACCGCGTGAAACCCGATGACCTCATCACGCTCCGCCGCATCATCTACCAGTCCACCTATCAGGCATTCAAACACGGACGCATCACCTACAATCCGTTCGCGCGCCAGTTTGCCCTTGAACCAAACCTCGACCTGGCCGGCCGCGTCAACGAAATCTATGAAACCATGTATGCCGAGGAAACCCAGCCGAGCATGAGGGACGGCATCCTCCGTGCGCAGCGGAACTTCCTTCGCGATGCGATTTATTTCCTCTATCAGAACGCCCATACCGCGGAGGCCGCGAAATGGTTCAAATATCTCGGTGAAACATTCCCCGACAAACCCATCGTGGAAAACGACCCGAAATCGCTCCCAAAAAATCTCACGCTCGACGAGTACGCGGTTGCTGTCACGCAGATCGATATCCAAGAGACCTCGCAAGAACGCGTGACCTCGGCCATTGAAGGCCTGGTTTATCATGCGTTCCTCGCGCTCGTCGAAGACGACGACGCACGTTACCAGACCATGTTGACGCTCGCCGAACGCGTCCACGCCCATTACGACAAGATGACCATCCCCTCCAAAGGCGGCACGCGCATCCCCTTGCCCAGCATGGACGAAATGAAGCGGAATATCGTCACCCGGCTGCTCGACCCCCAACGCGGCGTTGCACCCGAAGCCCGCGCCATCCTGCGCACCCGCCTTGGACTGCTACCGGAAACCGTCGCGCCGCCGTCCACCAACGCCGTTCCGGTCGTCTCCACCAATTCCGTCTCCACCAACGCGCCCGCGCCCGTGCTGCCGTAAATTATTTTCGACCGGCAGGTTCGTTTCTGCTAGGCTCCCCGCTTTGTGACGAAGAAAAGCTCCAGTTCCAGACCCGTGCGCGTCGGCCTGATCTCGCTCGGCTGCGCCAAAAATCTCGTGGACGCCGAAATCATGCTCGGCTCGCTTTTGAAAAGCGGCGTGGAGATCACCAATGACGCCGCCAGCGCCGATGCCGTCATCGTCAACACCTGCTCCTTCATCGATTCCGCGCAGGAAGAAAGCGTGGATACCATTCTCGAATCCGTTGAATTGCGTGATGCCGGCCGGCGCGGCCAGGCGGTCATCGTTTCCGGCTGCCTCCCGCAGCGTTTTCGCGATGAACTCCCCAAGCTGATGCCCGAAGTGGACGCCTTCATGGGCATCGACCAGGTCGCCAAAGTCGGGGAGATCGTCTCTGACGCACTCGCCAGACGTTCGGAAAAGATTGCCGCCGGCCCAAAGCCCAAAGCCCAAAGCCCGAAGTCAAAAATTTCCGCGCGGCTGAACGAACTGGAAAAGAATCGCCCGCTCGACGCACACGAAAAAGAAGAATCCCTCCGCAGCACGGACAAATTTGGAAAAACCAGGACCATCATCACTTCCGGCTCCGCACTCCGCACCCCGCACTCCGCACTTTTGGACGTCACCCCGCGCCCGGTTTTCATCCCTGATTACGACACCCCGCGTTTTCGCCTGACGCCGAAACATTTCGCCTACGTGAAGATCGCCGAAGGCTGCAATCATCCGTGCAGCTTCTGCATCATCCCGCGCATGCGCGGCTCGCACCGCAGCCGGCAGCAAAGCGACATCGCCAAGGAAGTGAAGGCACTCGTCGCCGACGGCGTGAAGGAGATCAACCTGATTTCGCAGGACTCGACCTACTACGGCCTCGACCTGCGCCCGAACCATTCGCGCGCGATTTCCTCGCCCGAAAAATTTTCCGCCGCCACCAAATCCCTGGCCGCCGATGCCACCACGATTTGCACCTTGCTGCGCGAATTGGACGCCTTGAAGGGTGAATTCTGGATCCGCCTGCTCTACACCCATCCGGCGCATTGGACGGATGAACTCATCCAGACCATTGCCGCGAGCAAAAAGATCGCGCGCTATGTGGACATGCCGCTCCAGCACATCCACGAGAACATGCTTGAACGCATGCGCCGCGAAACTTCGCAGCAATACATCGTGGACCTGGTCAAACGCATCCGCGCGGGCGTTCCCGGCATTGCACTGCGCACCACCTTCATCGTCGGTTTTCCCGGCGAAACGGAAAAGTCCTTTGAAACGCTTTTGGATTTTATCCGCGATACCAAATTTGAGCGGCTCGGAGTTTTCGCCTATTCGAAGGAAGACGGTACACGCGCGGGCGCGATGGCCGGACAAATCTCCGACCGCGTGAAACAAAAACGCCGCGAGCTCGCCATGCACGCCCAGCACCAGGTCGCCATCGCTGTGTCCGAAAATTTCGTCGGACGTGAAATCAAGGTGCTCGTCGAGGGCGAGGCCAACGCCAAACAACTTCAATCCGCCAATGTCAGTTCATGGGAACACGGCCTCATTCGTAAGCCTGACAAGCAAGCCGGCCGGATGAAAGGCCATTACTTCGTCGCGCGGGGCGAAGCCGATGCGCCGGACATTGACGGGCGCGTCTATATTCACGCCGCGAAAGGTGCCCTGCCCGTTGGTCAGTTTGCGACGGTCAAGGTCATCGGCCACACCGATTACGATTTGATTGCCGAACCGGGCCGGTAGGGCGGCTTTGTACCGCCTTTTAGCGGTTTAAAAAAAGTTGTAGCCGTTGATTCCTGATAATTTTCTCCCTCACCCCGGCCCTCTCCCGCTGGGAGAGGGAGAAACGCTCCCAGTTTCAGACAAAAACCACCGGTTGGATTGGAGCATACCGTGCTCAATAAAAGAAAGGCAAACATGGCTGTTCCCTCTCCCGGCGGGAGAGGGTTAGGGTGAGGGAGAGCGCAACGCCATGAAATAAACGCCTATAGTTTTTCTTGAACCGCTCTATGTCCTGTCATTTTTTCCTTGGCGTTCTCTGCGTCTTGGCGGTTAATCTTCCGGCATGGCGACCCTCGTCTTTGACATCGAAACCTCTGCGCTTCCGATCGAAATGTTCGACGAGGCGCAACAGGAATATCTCTTCCGCGAAACCGAGAAAATCGAGGATGTCGTCGCCAAGGACGCCAAGCGCGAGGAAATCACCCGGTTCATGTCATTGTGGCCGTTCACCTCGCAGGTCGTTTGCATCGCCATGCTCAACGCCGAGACCCAGCGCGGGCAGACCATTTATCTCGCCGAGGATTTTGAGGACGACGCCGGTGAAGCCGGGCCGGTGGAATTTCTTCCCGTGGCCGACGAGACCGAGCTGCTCACCGCCTTCTGGGACGTGGCCAAGCACTACGACAGTATCGTAACCTTCAACGGCCGCGGCTTCGACGTGCCGTTCATCTACCTGCGTTCGGCGCTGCTCAACGTGCCCATCACCAGGAAAAACTGGCTCGGTTACCGTTACGCCACCGAACCGCACTGCGACCTCGCGGAGCAGTTCACTTTTTACAGCGTCAGCGGACGCGACGGCGCGGCACGGCGGTTCAACCTGGATTTTTACTGCAAGGCCTTCGGCGTCGAATCGCCCAAAAGCGCCGGTGTGACCGGCATGGATGTGAGCACGCTGATGGCGGCGGGGAAATTCCGCGAAATTGCCGAATACTGCCTGCGCGATGTGAAAGCCACAGTGGAACTTTACAAAATCTGGAAGGAAAGGCTGTCGGGGGTAAAATGAAAGATCTTGAGCCAATCCGAAAAAGTCAGGTTGAAATAAAAATTAAAAATCTCGATGCAGACAGGGTCGCAGTTGAAAAAATTCTATTAACGTCAGCCGCAAGGTTTGCCTTGTTTGATAACACCCATACCTCCAGAGTCCCGAACACAATTAGGTCCATCGGTGAACGTGAAGGCTACGGTTTTGGGCTGGGCGCACGCATCCGTGAGAGTTCCATTTTTGTAGATTTCAATCGCCCGAAAAATGATTCTCCTAAATTTGATGAGGTTCGGGAATTTATCCTCAACGAACTAAGAACTGCTTCCCAAAGTGAATTGCACGAAGTTTGGGAAAACAATCCGGCGTATTGTAAAACTCATTAATATTTTTATCGGGTTCTGACTCATCTGCTTTCCCTGAAAGAAACAGCCGCGCCGTTTCGGTAAATCGCGGTGGAAAAATAGCTGCGGAGCAGCGTTAGATCGTAGTGGGATTTTGGTTTACGCCCACTCAAGCTCCGGCAGGAGCGGCAGAAGTTTCGCGGGCTGTTTTCTTTCGCTGCTCCGCAGCTTAATCGTTAATGAATTTGCGTTCCCACGGCTGGCGCCGTGGGCTATTTTCTTGTCGCCGCTCCGCGGCTGAATCATGCTCACGCTCATCTGTTTCGCCCTAAAGGAAGAAGCCGCGCCCTTTCGAAAATCGGCCGCGAACAAATCAGGCATTTTCATCCTGATCACCGGCATCGGCCGCGAGAACGCGGAGAAGTCCGTGCGCGAATTTCTATCCAAGAATTCTCCTGAACTCGTTCTCACCTGCGGCTTTGCCGGCGGACTGAATCCGGAGTTGAAAATCGGCGATGTAATTTTTGAGCCGAAAGGGTCAGCAGCCGATAATCAAAAACTTACCCGCGACGCAAAGCCGGCGAAGTTTTTCTGCGCCGACCGCATCGCCACGACCGTCGCCGAGAAAAAGCTTTTGCGCGACCAGACCGGCGCGGACGCGGTGGAGATGGAATCGGCGGCGATTCACGCCGTCTGCATGGAGAAGAACATCCCCTGCGCCACCCTCCGCGTGATCTCGGACACGGCGCACGAGGACTTGCCGCTGGATTTTAACTTGCTCGCCAAACCGGACAAGAATCTGGATTTTGGAAAGTTGTTTCTCGCCATCGCCCGGTCGCCGGGAAAGATTCCGCAGTTGATGGCCTTGCAGAAGAAGACGCGGTTTGCGGCAGAACGGCTGGCGGTCGTGCTCGAAAAAATTATTTCTGCGTGACGGTCGGTGGATTCACCGGCGGTGATTTTTCCCGGGCGTGTTCGCTGTAGCTGATAAATCCCGCGCCGAGCACGATGAGCGCGACCCCGATCCAGCGCGTGACGGAAACATATTCGCCGAGAAACCAGATCGCGGCAAAGGTGGAGAACACAAAACTCAAGCCGGTCAGCGGCCAGAGAAAACTGATGTCGCTTTTGGACAGCAGGACCAGCAGGCCGATGAAGAAGAGCGCCTCAAAAAAGATACCCAGCCAGATGGTCGGGCTGGTGAGGCCGGCTTTCACCACGCGGAGGACTTCGGAGACGGTGTAGCCATCCACATCAGGGATGTGCGTGATGCCTTTTTTAAGCAGGACGACGCCGACGGATTCGCACGCGAGGCCGGACAGCAGGATGATTAGCAGCTTGAGCATGTCACAAATCTTGGTGGCGAATCAGCCCGATGCCGAGCTTTTTTATTTCCACCCCTGCCCGTGGACTGACGAGCGCAACGAACTCACGCTTGAATCCGTCGAGCGGTGGTTGCACGTAAAGCCCGGAGCCGCCTTTTCAGGGCTGGCCATAGGCGGGCGCGGCCGAACCGGAAACAAAACGCAGCCATGATTGGAAGATCAGCGCCAGCTTGTGCGGTTTGGACAATTTCAATGGCTGCGGGCCGAAGACGTTGAATTTCCCGCGTTCAAGTTTTTGCAACAGCCGCCAATAGACGCTGCCCATGAGCTCGGCGGCAACCATCGCCTGGCGGTCTTCGGCCGGCAGGGTTTCTTGCGCGAGGGTATAATAACTTTTGGCGCGCCCGGCGACGCTGGCGGCCAGCGCGCAATAATTTTCGGAAAATCTTCCATCCAAAATGTCCTGTTCGCTGACTTTGAATTTCTGGATTTCCGATCGCGGCAGGTAAATGCGCCCGCGGGCGGCGTCGTTTTTCACATCGCGCAAAATATTGGTCAGTTGGAGCGCTTTTCCCAGGTGGACGGCATAATTGTGCACCGCGGGATTTTGGTAGCCGAAGATTTCTATGCTCAACAAACCGACCACGGACGCTACGCGATAACAGTATAGCTCCAGTTCCTCGAAATTTTCATAGCGCAGCGTCTCCAGGTCCATTTCACAGCCCTTGACGAGTTCATCAAAGAGCGCAAACGGCAGCTTGAACTGCCGGATGACGGGTGCGAATTCCTGGTTGAGCGCGAATTTGGGACTTTGGTCATTGCAGGCGCGCTGGATGTCGTCGCGCCACGCGGAAAGCTGTTCGCGCCGTTTTTCCGTGGGGATGGAATCCTCGTCGGCAACATCGTCCACGGCGCGGCAGAAGGCATAGAGCGCGGACATGGCATCACGTTTTTCGCGTGGCAGCAGGATGAAGGCGAGCGCGAGGTTGGAAGCGCTTTTTTTGGTGAGCGCGCGGCTGTGCTGCATGTCAGGGGCCGGGCGGCGGCTGGTTATGGTCGCGCATCGGCGGCAGGCCGCCGGATTCGGCCAGCGTCGGATTATGCTGGCGATTATGGCGGCGGTGCTTGTGCTTGTGCCTTTTTTTGTTCTTCGGCCGGTACACGACCATCCAGACAACCACGATGCTTACGGCCACGCCGATGGCCAAAATCATGACCAGAAAAAGCAACCAGTCGGCCTTGACGTTATTTTGTGGCAGCGATAAAAGCGAATTCATCCGGCAAATGCGAGACAACGATTATTGGCCGTCGCCTTCAATCTTCATGTTCAATCTTTGCATGCGATATCTCAACGCATGCCGGGTAAGCTTAAGCCTTTCGGCGGCGCGTGTCAGGTTGAAATTTTCCTGCTCCAGGGCGGCATGGATGATCTCGCGTTCGTGGCGTTCCAGCGCGGCGTCAAGCGATTCATCCGGCGTGATGGTCGCGGATGCTTTTTGCAGGCGTGCCTCCACCTGGAAGTCCGGCAGGTCGGCGGGTTGGATTTCCGTGCCGGTCTCCAGGATCAAGGCCCGCTCCACCACGTTGCGAAGTTCACGCACATTGCCCGGCCAGCGTTGCTGCAAAAGTTTGTGCTTCGCCGCGGACGAAAAAGTGCCCGCGCTTTTGCCCATTTTCGCGCAAAAATGCCTCAAAAAATATTCCGCGAGCAAAAGCACGTCCTCGCCGCGCTCGCGCAACGCCGGCAGGTTGAACTGCACGACATTCAAGCGATGAAATAAATCCTCGCGAAAATCCCCGCTTGCGATGGCCTTGGCGATGTCGCGGTTGGTCGCCGCGATCAGCCGCACGTCCACCCGCAGCTCTTCCGTGCCGCCCACGTGCGTAAAACTGCCGTCCTCCAGGAACCGCAGCAATTTTGCCTGCAACGGCTTGCCCATGTCTGCGATTTCATCGAGGAAAATCGTGCCGCCGTCGGCTTCTTCGACCCGGCCGGGCTTTTGCCGCACGGCCCCGGTGAACGCGCCTTTTTCATGGCCGAACAACTCGCTTTCCAGAAGCGTTTCAGGGATCGCCGCACAGTTGATGCGGACATAATTCTCATTTTTCCGCGCGCTTAGATAATGGATCGCACCCGCCACCAGTTCCTTGCCCGTGCCGCTTTCGCCCAGGACCAGAACGCGCGCATCGGTCCCGGCGACGGTCTTGATGAGGTTTTTCACCTCGCGGATCTTCACGGATTCGCCCACGATTTGTTCGAGCGTCATCACCTCGCCCGCCCGCGAACGCAACACCTCGTTCTCCTTCAGCAGGCGATAACGCTCCGCGCAGCGCGCGACGGCGTGAAACAACTCCTCCGGCTCAAAAGGTTTTGCCAGATAATCGATCGCACCCGCCTTGATCGCCTCCACCGCAAGTTTCGGCGTCGCGAACGCCGTGATCATCAACGACGGGGTTTCCGGCCACTGGTTTTTAATCTTGTTGAGAAACTCGTAGCCGGTCATGCCGCCCAGCCGCGCATCGGTGATGACCATGAAAAATGCCTCGGTCGCCAGGAATTTCAAAGCCTCCTCGGCCGATTCCGCGGCCCGCACCGCGTAGCCCTCGTCGGTGAGCATGGTCATGAGCGAACGACGCATGTTCTTTTCGTCGTCTACGACCAGCACGGATGGCAGCGGCAGGCTCATTTGGCAAAGGGTTTCGGCAATGATTTCGCCGGGAAGATTACGACAAATCTCGCGCCTTTACCAACTTCAGTTTCCAGGCGCACCGTCCCGCCGTAAAGTTCCGCGTTGTGCTTGACGATGGCCAGGCCAAGCCCGGTGCCCTTTTCCTTGGTGGTGAAATAGGCTTCAAAGATTTTTTCGCGTTTGTCCGGTGGAATGCCCGGGCCGTCGTCCGCCACGGAAATGACCACCGACTGGTCACGGCCGCTTTCGGCGGCCAGGGTCACCAGTCCTTTGTTCCCCAGCGCCTCGCGCGCATTCTGCAGCAGGTTCACCAGGATCTCGGAAAGATGCCCGCGCTGCATGATCAGCGGCGGAAAAGGTCCGCGAATGGTTTTCTTGACCTTGATTCCCGTCGGCACGGCGTCGGGAAAAACCTGCCGCACCGCTTCGTTCAATTTTTCCACCACGTCCAGTTTTTCCACACGGCCCTCGCTTAACTGCGCATAGCCCATGATCTGCGTGATGACGCGGTCCGCCCGCGCGACCTCCTCCTGGATGATTTCAATCTGCTGCGGGGCGGGATTTTTGTTCTCCCGCACGGCCCGCTGCAGCGAGTGCGCCGTGTTGCGGATGACCGCCAGCGGATTCTTTATCTGATGCGCGAATTCCGCCGCCAGCCGCCCGGCCGAATGCAGTTGCCCCTCGCGCGCCGCGAATTCCCGCGCCTCCTCCATCGCCAGCCGCTGCCGCTCCAGGAACGCCTGCACGCCATAGCTCGTGATGGCCACCAGCCACAACACCAGCAGCCGCAGGAAAAAAAGTTCGCCGATTTCCTCGTGGGGCGTGTCGCCCAGCGCGCGACGGGTGGTCTCATCCTCGGTGTTCGTGATCGTTGCGTCCAGCAGGGCCATCAGGACATAGAACAGGCTCGTGGTGAAATTGACGAACAACTGCGAGAACCCCGGCGGAATGCTCGCGGCATTGCGTACGATCAGCCCGATGAACAACCAATAAAGGATGCTGTCCAGCCCGCCGGTGATCAGCGTCACCCCGGCAAGCAACAAGCCGTCCGTCAACGTGCTCGTCACCACCGTCCATTGCAATGCCGCCAGCGGTATGCGCCGCACCGCCAAAATCGGCAGCGCCAGCAACAGGTTCAAGACGATGTAAATGATGAAGACCGACTTCACCGCCTCCACCGTCACATCCAGTGTGCTCAACGCCAGGGTCATCCACAGTGAATGAAAATTGAAGGAGCTGAAGATCATGCAACCGAACACCAGCTTGACCGGCAACATCGCGTTGCGCTCCATCAGCTCGATGCGGTGCCGCGCGCGCTCCGGGTCCGGCGCGGGGATCTCAAACAGCGCCGGCAGGCGTTTCAGCCATTCCAGTCGGCGCGGTATCATAAATCAACGCAGTAGTTTCAGCGCCCGGTCCGCGATCTTTTCCACCGGCCACAATCGCCCGATCCCTTCATAACCGCACGATAACATGCCTTCATCCGGCCCGATGAATTCCGCCCCGCGCGCTTTCAAGGTCTTCACATTCGCCTGCGTCGCCGCGTGCTGCCACATCTTCCCGTTCATGGCGGGCGCAATCAGGATTTTCGCCTTCGGGTTCAATGCCAGCGCGATGCATGTCAAAGCATCATCGGAAATACCATGCGCCATTTTTGCGATCACGTTTGCCGTGGCCGGCGCGATCAAAAACAGGTCCGCCTCGTCTGCGAGCGAAATATGCGCCGGCTTCCACCCTTCGTCCTCGTCGTAAAGGCTCGTCACGACCGGATGACGCGTGAGCGTCTTGAACGGCAGCGGCGTGATGAACTGCTGCGCGTCCGCCGTCAGCACCGCGTACACCTCGCACTTCGCCTTCGTGAGCAGCGACGCCAGGTCCGCCGCCTTGTGCGCGGCAATCGATCCGGTCACGCCGAGAACAATTTTGTTGCTCATAAATTTTTCCAATCTCTGCCGGTTTAACCGCCTCGTCAACCGGCGGGGACTCGTCACGTTTTTTTCTTGGGCTCCGGTTTCGCCGGCAACTCCAGTGAAACGTATTCCATTTCCGGCGCGTGCGAACGTTCCACGCGCATCTTTTCCGCATCCACAATCGCCAGCGTCCGCCGCAGATCCTCCTGCTTCGTCGTACTGATGACGAGGTAGTTGAAATTTTTCCACTGCGCGACCTCCTGTTTCGCCGAGGCCAGCCTTTTCTTGATGACCGCCGGGTCGTCGGCATTGCGGTTCCGCAGCCGCGCCTCCAGGATTTCCAGCGAGGCCGTCGTCAGAAAAACCGTCACCAGCGCGCGCTTCAATTCCGGTTCCTCTTCCGCCGCAGCCCGGATGGTTGCCGCGCCTTGCACGTCCACGTTCAATAAAACGTCCTTGCCGGCGCGCAGTTTGCCGAGCAGTTCAGATTTCAAAAGCCCGTAGCTGTTGCCGTAAACCGTCGCGTGCTCCAGAAAATTTCCCGCCTGCACGCGCCGCAAAAAATCCTCCGCCTTGAGAAAATAATAATCCTCGCCATCCACTTCGCCGTTGCGCGGCGTGCGCGTCGTGCATGTGATGGCGCGCTGCATGTCCGGGCAGGCCTTGAGCAGCAGCTCGCACAGCGTCGTCTTGCCCGCGCCCGACGGCGCGGAAATCAGGATCATCAATGGTGCGGGTTTCTTTTCGGCCATGGTCATTCCACGTTTTGCGCCTGCTCGCGGAAACGCTCCAGTTCGGCCTTGAGCGTCACCACCTCGCGGGAAATGATCGCGTCGTTCGCCTTCGAGCCGGTGGTGTTGATTTCGCGGTTCATTTCCTGCGCGAGAAAATCCAGCGTCCGCCCGACCGGCTCCTTCGATTTCGTGCAGTCGGCAAATTGTTGGAAATGACTCTGCAGCCGCGTCAATTCCTCCGTGATGTCCGAACGATCGGCAAACAGGACGACCTCCTTCAGCAACCGCTCGTCATCCGGCGCGATATTTTCCAGCCCGGCGGCCTTGATGCGGTCCAGCAGATTTTTGCGGTAATTTTCCGCCGTCTGCGGCGCCTGCTTTTGCACGACCTCAACAGATTTTTTCATCACGCCGATGCGCACCGCCAGATCCTTCGCCAGATGCGCGCCTTCACGCTCGCGCATTTTCACCAACGCGCTCAGTGCTGCGGTCAGCGCCTTTTCCACCGCCGGCCACAAATCTTCCGACTCCGCGAGTTGTTCGTCCGTCTGAAAAACCCCCGGCGCGCGCAACACCTGGTCCAGCGACACTTCACCGGAAAGTTTCAGCGCCTTGCCCAGCCGCGCGAATTCCGCCGCGTAATCCTTCGCCAGTGCGGCATTGATGTGTTTCCGCACGGAAATCTTCCCCTCCGCCGCGTGCAGCGACACGCGCACGTTCACCCGACCGCGCGCCACCGCACGGTTTACCGCGTCGCGAATCTGCGCTTCCAGCATGTCCAGCTCGCGCGGGAGCGTGAGCGCCACCTCGGCCTGCTTCCGATTCACGGACGACAACTCGACCGTGACCTTGAAGCCGTCCTGCGCACACTCACCCCGCCCGTAACCCGTCATGGATTTCATTGCACATAGGATGCGAAATAAATGAGTGTCAGGCGAATAATTTCTCTGAACGCGTTCAATCCATACGCCGGCATTTTTCACCTCATCCTTGTCCTCACCAGACGTGTTCCAGCGTAGAGAATCTGGGAGCGTTTCTCCCTCTCCGCGTCGGCGGAGTCTGCGGAGCCGATGGGGAGGGCCGGGGTGAGGTGTCGGCCCCACCATTTTTTTGATATTTTAGGTCGCAAAACAAAAGTTGGTGGCTTTTTTATTTGGGTTCGTTTTTTACTGAAAACGTAAGTTTTACGGGGAATTATTGGGTTCGTTTCGTAATTTTAATGTTTGCTCACCCCTCGTCGTCTTGCCTGTGTTCAACCCGATCAGGTTGGATTGGGTCGGATTTGGTTTGATTCACTCGGATTCAGCCTGAATCAGGTAGGGCTGATTCCCATGGTGCCCGTCCGGAAGGACTTTTTTCCCGTTAAGCGCACTTAGCCGCACTTACGCGCAAATAAGCGCACATAGGGCGGACTTATTAAGACCGGCTCGACGGCGACGGGCTGGGTGGAATGGCTCGATTCAAGCCATTCCAACCCAGCACCCGCGGCGCCTTGCAGCACGTGCCGACTCCCATGTCCCATCTCCCAACTGCCATCTGCAATATGTCAAAGAACAACCTGCAACCTGCAACTTGCAGCAAGTAATCATTATATCATGCCCCCCGCCAACCACCCCCTTGCGCCGCGCATCCAAAATGCAAAAATTTTTTAAGGGTAATTTTTCTTCCTAAATCACTGAACCCTAAAAGCTTAAAAGCGATGATTATTGAGCCGCCCCAAATTCTGCCCTCCGCTTTTTCGAAATCCTCATCGTCCTCATCCCCTTGTTCCAATAATCCTATTTTCGCATGTTCGGCTTTGCTTTTTTCGGGATGTGGTTTACTAAGTTTGTCATTCACAATGTTGCTGCCTAACCGGTCGCGCATCACTAATTTTGCAGCCAAAACGCTTAACCGACAGAGACTCAAAATGAGAAAGATCAGGATTTTCGAACACATCTCGCTCGACGGCGTCATCCAGCCCGAAGGCGACGGCGAATTTGCGAATGGAGGATGGTCGGCACCGTATCGCAGTCCGGCCGGGGCCGAAGCCCTCGCCGCAGCCCAGGGCACGAGCTTCGATCTTCTGCTCGGTCGTCGGACATACGACCTCTGGTCGGGGCACTGGCCGAAGATCAAGGGCGGTCCGTTTGCGGACGCCATAAACGGCGCGACGAAATACGTTGCGACCCACCGGCCGGAGAGCCTCGCCTGGGGTCCGGTCGGGAACCTCGGCACGGACATCATCGCGGGTGTTCACCGCCTCAAATCAACCGACGGCCCCGGCCTGCTCGTCTGGGGAAGTTCCACGCTCACACCCGTGCTCCTCGAACAAGGATTGGTCGACGAAATTGTGTTGCTCGTCTACCCGCTTTTGCTGGGCCGGGGCAAGCGCTGCTTTTCCGCCGCTCGAACTCGCCCTCGTCAGCACCAAGGCCACTCCCACGGGCGTACTAATCAACACCTATCGGCACGTTCCTGGAGAGACGAGTTCCACGAGTCCCTAACCTGGATTTTATTAACCGGGACACAAAACACGTCCCTTCAAAAAAATTATGCCCGTTCCGTCATCCCAACGGGATGAAAATCGTCCAGCTCGGCGTTGCCGGTCCGAGCCGCTCTGCGAGGAACGGCTACACCGGGTTACCGTTGCCTCAAGTCATCTACTCTGAAAGAGTTGCATCAATCCCAAAAAGGCCGGTTAATAATTTCCGGCAGGTGCGTGCCGCATAAAATAAAAATCAAACTGGACGCCATTATGTGAAAAGTTTAGCGTTCAAAAAATGAAAGCAATCCTCGCATTGCTGATGGCGGGCTGTATTGTTTCACGCGCTCAAACAGCTTTCGACCATCCAGGGCCTGATTCAACTTCGCCATTATCGCTGGCGGCGCAGGCAGGTGACACGAATGAAATCGTGCGCCTGATTAAAAATGGAGCTGACATAAATGCCAAAAATAGTTTTGGCACCACTGCCTTGATGTTCGCAGCGATGTCATCGCAATTTGATGCCGCCAGAGTTCTACTGGCAAGTGGTGCCGACATCCATGCCACGGATAATCAGGGGTTTACCGTTTTGATGGTTGTCAATGTCCCTAAACAATTTGACCCTCTTACCGGGCTTCCCAAACCGGTCACCGCCGGTCAACAAATCGATGCCGCGAAAATGAGCCGGTTTCTATTGGATAACGGAGCCGGCCTCGGCGGAAAAGACAGTACCTACGGCGACACGGCATTGATCCACATGGCATTAATCGGCTTCAACGAGGTCGTTTCACTACTGCTGGACAAAGGGGCGGACATTAATGAAAAGAATAACAACGGTGAAACCGCATTGAGTTGTGCCGCAGACATAGGCGAATCCAATATGGTAAAACTGCTGTTGGTCAGAGGGGCTGATATTAATGCCTTGGACAATGACGGCGAGACCCCTTTAGGCAAGGCAAAAGCAGCAGGAAATGTGATTATTGTCCAGTTGCTTCATAAAGCTGGCGCAACTGCCCTTTCCGCCTCCGACAGTTATTTCAACCCGCTGGTCGCCTCTGGAACAAATACCGATAATTCGGGTTATGTCACCAATGTGGCATTACTGACACCTTTCACGCTGACCAATTCTGCGGGTGATGTCATCACGAATGCCGTGCTGGTAAAACTGACGCCAAATAAGTTTGTTTATCAAACCACGGATGCGAGCGCAACGGGTATGTTGCCCCTCGCCTCTTTGTCGGAAGATTTGCGGGAACAATTCGGTTATGACCCGCAGCGGGCACAGGCCGCAGATAATGCCGACCAGCAAAAAATCGCGCGTCAACAACAGTATATTCAGCGGCAAAAAGAATTTGCCGCCCAACAGGCAAGCTTGAAAATACAAAGTCAATCGACCGTTTCTGACATCTCCGTTTCCATCAGGGCTTTTGCAGAAAAAGAATGGCCCGACAACTATGACATGCAAAAATTTGTGATCAACCAGCAGACCGAGGCTTATAATTGGATCGCCACGGCGTCATCCGCCACGGGAGTTCCGCAGGCAGTATTTGATAACATTAAAGCCAAGGCTGCCGATCAGTGGCCAGACAACTATGACATGCAAAAATTTGAAATCAATCAACAGGTGAAGGCTTACAACGAATTGCATTGAAATTTTGAGCACTAAACGTTCAAACGCGAAATCATTTACTTTCGCGGTTACCCTTCTTTTTTGAAGCCCAAAATCAAATCGTCTTCGAATACCGCCGCTCCCCCGCCGCCCCAAGCGTATTGTCAAAACACATCGCAATGTTACGAATGAACAACCGCCCGGAATCCGTCACGTCAAAACCCGTCGCCGTGCGCTTCACCAGGCCGTCCACCTCGAACGGCTTGAGTGCGACCAGTTCCGTTGCAAAATGTTCCTCGAAGTTGAACCCGAATTTTTCCGACATCGCGGCGAAGTCCAGCGACAGGTCGCACATCGTTCGCATGATGGTTTCGCGGCGCAGCTTGTCCTCGTCGCCCACGATATAGGCCTTGTACAGCGGCACCTTGCCGGCGTCCACGGCCGACTGCCACTTCGGCAACTCCTTCTGATTTTGCCAATAGGCATCAGGGATTTGCGAAACGCCGCTCATGCCGAACGCGTAGATGTCCGACCCGGCGCGCGTGCTGTAGCCCTGGAAATTGCGCTGCAATTTTTTCTCCCGCTGCGAAACCGTCAGCTCGTCGCCCGGCTTCGCGAAATGGTCCATGCCGATATAGACATATTGGTTGTCCGCCGTGAGCCGTTCGATGACCAGCTTGAGCACCTCCAATTTGGATTCCGGCGTCGGCAGAATCTTTTCCTCGAGAATCTTTTGCGCCGGCTTGATCCACGGCACATGCGCATAGCTGAACACCGCCAGCCGGTCGGGCTTCATCTCCAAAACCGTGTCGAGCGTCTCATTGAACGTCACCGGCGTCTGGTGCGGCAGACCGTAAATCAAATCGAGGTTGATGGAACCAAACCCAAGCTCGCGCATCCAATCCATCGCTTGCTGCGTCATCTCGCGCGGCTGGATGCGATGGATCGCCTGCTGCACCGTCGGATTGAAATCCTGCACCCCCATCGAGGCGCGATTGAACCCGATCTCCTTCAGCGCCACGACGTGTTCGCGCGTCAACCGGCGCGGGTCAACCTCCACGCTCGCCTCGATGTCCGGCGCGAACGTGAAATATTTATGGATGATTTCGCCAAGACGACGGATTTCGTCCGGCTGCAAAAATGTCGGTGATCCGCCGCCGAAATGAAGCTGTACCGCCTTGCGATCCTTGTTCAGCATCGGTGCCATGCGCGCCACTTCGCGTCCCAACGCCTCGACGTAAGCCATGCCCATCGAATGGTTTAACGTGATGACCGTCGTGCACCCGCAAAACCAGCAAAGCGTCTCGCAAAAGGGGATGTGAAAATAGACCGAGAGATCGCGCGGCTGGCGGTTGTTGTCGGTGATCTTTTCCGAAAGCTGTTCCCACGTCACCGTCTCGGTGAACTTGGTCGCGGGCGGATAGCTGGTATAACGCGGCCCCGCCACGTTATATTTTTTCACCAGGTCCAGGTCTACGTTCAAAGTTTTCATTCTTTGTTAAATCGTTAAAGGGTTTTAAGAAAATCGTAGCCGTCTTGCCGGACCCGGTATTCTCCCTCACCCCGGCCCTCTCCCGCTCGGAGAGGGAGAAACGCGCCCAGCCTTTCGGCATGGCCACGGCTGAATTCAGCAGTATAACTTACAAATTTTACGAAACCATCCAACAGCTGTCCCCTCTCCCAGCGGGAGAGGGTCAGGGTGAGGGAGAGCGCATCGCCAAAGAATTGCTCGCAACCATTTAACAATTCAACAATGTAACCAATCACTTTCATTTGAAAGCCTTTACAGTCTCCACCAGGGCGGCAATGTTCTCAAGTTTGGCCGCCGGTGTCAGCCCGTGACCCAGGTTGAAAATATGCCCGGGCCGGCCGCGCATGGTTTCGAGAACCTTGTTCGTTTCGGTGGCAACAATTTCCGGCGTGGCATCCGCCAGCAACACCGGCGAAAGATTCCCCTGTATCGCGATATGCGACGGAATGATTTTCCGTGCCCCGGCCAGATTGGTTTGCCAGTCGATGCCGAGCACGTTTGCGCCGCTGGCGATCAGGTCCGGCCAGTTGCCGTGCGTGCCGAGCGAGAAATTGATGACCGGCACCTTGCCGCCAAGACTGGCGATGATTTCGTTTGTCCAGCGTCCGCTGGCCTCCTGAAACTCCCCCGGCGCGAGATGGCCGCCGTGGCTGTCAAAAATCTGCAGCGCATCAACGCCCGTGGCGACCTGCATTTTCAGATACGCGGTGACGGCGGCGGTCAGTTTTTCCAGCAGGCCGAAAAAGGTTTTTTTATCCTCGCGGAAAAATTGCAAGGCGCGTCCGTATTTTGGCACGCTCGCGCCCTCCATCATGAAAGTCGCCAGCGTCCACGGCGAACCGCTAAACCCGATCAGCGCGGCCTTATCGCCCAGTTCAACGCGCAACAATTTCAGCGCCTGCTCCACGTAGTTAAGCCGCTCCACCACCTGGTCCACCGACAGCTTGTCGATATCCGCCTTGCTGGTGACGGCAAAATCCATCTGCACGCCGCCGGTTTCCTTGAAATGATAGGTTTGCCCCATCGCCTCGGGAATCACGAGGATGTCGCTGAACAAGATCGCCGCATCAAAACCGAACCGGCGCACCGGCTGGAGCGTCACCTCCACGGCCAGTTCCGGATTCTGGCAAAGCTGTACGAACGTCCATTTTTCCTTGAGTTTGCGATATTCCGGCAGGGCGCGGCCGGCCTGGCGCATCAACCACACCGGCGCACGGTCAACGGCCTCGCAGCGCACAGCGCGATTGAAGCGTTCGCGCGCGGTCAATGGCACGGCGGCGGGTGGCGGATTGGCGGCGGTCGGGTTCATCAATTTGTCTCGCGCACAGCATAACCCATCCTGGCGGCAGGGCAGCTTCGCATTTTTTGCCAATGACACCGCATTTTTTGGTTAGAGCGTTTGAAAAAATGTTATAGCCATTCGGAGCGAGGATTTTTGAGTTTTGGCGAGGCTTCGGCGAAGGCGCAGGTTTGTAATACCCTGCAACTGAGCCGAAACGAAGCCAAAACTCAAAAAGACCGCCCTCTTTTTTACCCCAAACCGAATGGTTATAACATTTTTGAAAATGCTCTATGCGGCCCGTAGCGGAATGCGCCAGACGCGGATGGGCTCGGGAAAACCGGTGAAATGCTCCCGGTCCGCCTCGGCACTGGCCTGGGTTCGGCGCAAAAAATCCTGGGTCTCGGCCAGATGAAAGATTTCGTCGGCCACCACCAGGTCGTCGCCCGCGCATTTTTCCAGCAGCCGCGCCGCGAGATTCACGACCGAACCGAAATAGTCCAGCTTGTCATTCGCGTTCACCGCCAGGCAGGGCCCGGCATGCAGGGCGCATTTCAATTTCAGCCGGATGTCCTGTTTTGATTTCATGCCGGCGAGCTGGCCGTGCATCGCCTGCGCCGCCGCCAGCGCCTCGCCCAGGTCGCTGAACGTCGCCATCACGGAATCGCCGATCGTTTTCACCACGCCGCCATGATGCGCGGCTACAACATCATGCAAAATCTTGAAATGGTCGCGCACCAGCGCATACGCCGGCGCATCGCCGATGGCCGAATACATCGCCGTCGAACCGCGCAGGTCGGTGAACAGGATGATCTGCCGCCCGATCACGATGCGTTCGACCGGCGAAATCACCTCCGCCGAAAACAGGTCCCGGAAATCCTGCCAGTTCGTCGCCCGCGCGGCGGTCAAAATGTCATCATCGCCCGCCCCGGATTCGAGTGCGACCTGCACGGGAAACGGATTTGGGTTGCGGATCAAAAAGCCGGTGTCGAAGTTCTTTAACTCGAATTTTTCCGGCTGGCAGATGATTTCCACGCCCCGCGTGGGCAGGTTGGTGACCGCTTTGACCTGAAGCGAACGCACGCGCAGATCCCGCGTGGTCACCGGCGGACGCCACGCGCGTTTTTCCTCCGGTTCAAGGTAGATCTGCGACGCAATATGCGGTCGCGCGCCGGGGCCGACGAGGCAAAACGTCTGCTCGTCGCATGGACGTATACCAGGATGCACGGAGAATTTCAGTTCCACCGACTTGTCGAATTCCGCGTCATACTTGATGTTGCAGACGTCGCAATGCGCGGACCCGGCGAGATTGGCGAGCGAGGAATTACGCGGCAGGCGCGTGGCCCGGCAGTTCGGGCACAACAGTTCCCACCGCAGGTTCAAAAGCCCGGCGCGGGTCGCGTGCAAAAAAAGCCGGAGCACGTCCCAGCGGTCCACGCGCCAGTCGCGCGCGATGGCAAAGGGCCGGATGTGCGACAGTTCCACATCCGCTGCATCCACCAAAAAACCCCGCAACTGCGGAATCAACACCGCCGTTGTGCCCTCATTTCTCAGGTCGGTCGAAAGCTTGCGGATGCCGGCATTCAGATTGGGGACGTTGGTGTTGGCCACCTCAAGATTCGGCATCAATGCCGGTTGTTGCCCCGAGATATGTTCGCCCACGTGCCGGACGAGTTTGCGCATGTCGCGCATCGTCTTCGGCCCGATGATTTTCCTCGCCAGAAATTCGCCGAAAAGACTTTTGCAGACGAAGTGCGCGAAGATTTCCACCCGGCAGCCCGTTTTCGTTTCGAGCAGCCGCAAACCGAAGACGCCGCTTTCAAATGGCCCGTGCAAAAAGATCCGCTTCACCTGGTGAAACTCCGGCTCGGTCCATTCAAAGGGCAGCTCGCGCCAGGCGAGCGGCACGCCGAAAGTTTTCGCGTGCGCCGTGATTTTGCTCCCGCCCTCCGGCAACGGCTCGACCTCGTAGCGCACGGCGGGCAATTTGACCGAGCGGTTGATCCAGTCCGTGCGCGAGAGCGCCGGCCAGACGGTCGCACGCGGGTGCGGCAATTCGACGTTTTCCTCGATTTTGACAAGCCTGCCCATCACCAAAACTGTAATGGACACGGGCAAAATTGACGAAAAAATTCTGCAACTTTGCGCAACCGGCGGTTTTCAACTTTCAGAACGATGAAAAACAACGCCGATGATTCCGCCAGACTGGAAGCCCGCCTGAACGCGGCCTTGCGCCGTTTGCCGGACGCGCCGGTGCCGTCGAATTTTACCGCGCGGGTGCTCGGCGCGATCGACCTGGAGGAAAATGTTTCCGCCCGTTCACATGGCTGGAACTGGCGTTTCCTTTTTCCGCGCGTCGCCGTCGCCGCCGCCGTTTTGCTTTTTGCCGGGGCCAGCATCGAACGTTACGAGGTGCACTCCCATCGGGTCACGCTGGCAAAAAATCTCGCGCGCGTCGTCAGCGCCCAGGCTCCAAGCGTGGACGCACTCGAAAATCTCGACGCGATCCAGGGCATGAGCCAGTCCGGTCATGCAGATAATGACCTGCTCGCGGCGTTGCAATGAGCCGCGCGTGCCAGCTTTTTTTGTGTCTCGCCTTCGCCGGCTGTCTGCCAAATTTTTCCCTTGCCCAGGCTTCCCCGCGGCTGCCGGGCATTATTCCCGGCAATGCAAGCTTGCAACCGCCCCTGCCCGGGCCGGCGGGTTCCCCGGTCGCGTTCTTCCGGCAATTGCTGGCGATGACTCCGGCGGAACGCGTTGCGGCACTGACCAATCGCCCGCCGGAAGCGCGCACGCGCATCGTCGCCAAAATCCATGAGTATCTGGCGCTCGACCCGGACGAACGCGAATTGCGCCTGAGCGCGACGGAACTGCGCTGGTGGCTCGCGCCGCTGTTCAAGCTCACGCCCGATGTCCGTGCCGCGCGCGTGGCGCTGGTGCCGGACGATTTCCGCCCGATTGTGGAATCGCGGCTGGCGCAATGGGACGCGTTGCCGCCGGATCTGCAAACGGAATTTTTGGAAAACGACAAGACACTGCATTATTTCAGCCGCATTGAGACAACGAACCAATATGCCGTCACCCCGGAGCAGCAAAAAATCGCCGCGCAGTTTGACCAGTTTTTCGACCTGACGGACGCCGAAAAGAAGGCGGCGCTGAACACGCTGTCCGCCGCCGAGCGCACGGCGATGGAAAAGACGCTCGCGTCGTTCGAACAACTTCCCCCGCAACAGCGGATGGTTTGTGTGCACAACTACGCCAAGTTCGCCGGCATGAGCCTGCCGGAACGCAGGGACTTTTTGAAAAACGCCGAGAAATGGGCCGCCATGTCGCCGAAGGAACGGCAGTCGTGGCGCGACCTCGTCGCGCGCGTACCCATTATGCCACCGATGCCAATCGTCATGCCGCCGGTGCCGATCATCATGCCGCATTCCGCCCCGCCGAAACTTCCGCGCGCCAGCGTGGCGACCAACTAGAGGCAGAAGATTTCACCGCTCGCCCAAGTGCAAAATTCTTTGCCAAACCGGAAACAGCTTCTGCTTCAAATTCTACATATTTTAACAACGCTGCCAACGGCTGTTCCCTCTCCCAGCGGGAGAGGGTTAGGGTGAGAGAGAACGCGGCTCTCATTCCCAACACCTTTCTCGAAACTTGATTTATCAGGATGGCGATGACGATCAGGATGAACTAAGCTTGCCACCGTGCATCCGATCGCCTTTCAACTCGGTTCGCTGACCATCCATTCTTATGGCGTCATGCTCGCGCTCGGATTTTTCGCCGGCTTGTGGACCGCCACGCGCCGCGCCCGGCACGTGAACATTTCGCCCGATGCCGTCGCCGACACGACCCTCTGGCTCATGATCGGCAGCATCATCGGCGCGCGTTTCGTCTATGTGACGACCTATTGGAAACAGGAATTCGCCGACCAGCCCTTTCGGGAAGTCTTCATGGTGCAGCACGGCGGGCTCGTTTTTTACGGCGGCCTGCTGGGCGCGACCTTTGCGTGTCTGATTTATTTCCGGTGGAAAAAGCTGCCGACGTGGAAGATGGCCGATGTCTTCGCGCCCAGCATCGCGCTCGGCAGCGTCTTTGGACGCATCGGCTGCCTGCTGAACGGCTGCTGCTACGGGCGCGAATGCAGCCTGCCTTGGGCCATCCATTTTCCTGCCGGCCATGAAACCCACGGTGTCGGCGTGCATCCGACTGAAATTTACGACGCGCTTTTGAATCTGGTCTTGTACCTGTTCCTCGCGTGGCTGTTCCGGCGCAAAAAATTCGACGGCCAGGTTTTTGCAACCTACCTGATGGTTTATGCGGTGTTCCGCTCCATCGTGGAATTTTTCCGCGGCGATTATCCGGTCGATCATATCCATGACGGCCTGTTCACCTCGGCGCAATTGTTGAGCGTGCCGATTTTCATCGCCGGCCTTGCCCTCGCGCTTTACCTCTCGCGCAAAAAACCCGCCGCATGAACCCGGTTTTCATCGCCGGCCCCACGGCCACCGGCAAGTCCGCCATTGCGCTCGCACTTGCGCAAAAAACCGGCGGGGAGATCATCTCCGTGGATTCGATGCAGGTTTATCGCGGCCTCGATATCGGCACGGCGAAACCGACGGCCGACGAGCGCAAAAAAATCCCGCACCACTTGATCGACATCTGCGACCTGCACGAAGCCTTCGACGCCGCGCAATTCATCCGCCACGCGCAAAAAGCCGTGGCCGAAATCCAGTCGCGATCAAAAACTCCCATTTTCTGCGGTGGCACCGGGTTGTATTTCAAGGCTTTCGTGGACGGCCTCGGCGAAGCGCCGCCGGCGGATGAAACCTTGCGGGCCGGATTGGAATCGCTGCCGTTCGAGACCTTGCTGGCCGAACTCCGTGAACGCGATCCACAGGCCTATGAGAAGATCGATAAACAAAATCCGCGCCGCGTCGTCCGCGCCGTGGAAGTCATCCGGTTGACGGGCAAAAAGTTTTCCGAGCAGCGGGCCGAATGGAAACAACCCGCCGCCGCCAACCCTCCAACCTCGCCGATCTACTGCCTCACCCGTTCACAGGCCGATTTGTACGCCCGCATTAACATCCGCGTGGATGAGATGTTCGCGCGCGGCCTGGTCGACGAAACACGTGAACTGCTGAAACATGGCCTGGCCGAAAATAAATTCGCCATGCAGGCCATCGGTTACCGGCAGGTCGTCGAGCATTTGAACGGCGAACGCAATTTTTCTGAAACCATCGAACTTGTGAAAATCAAGACCCGGCAATTTGCCAAGCGGCAGTTGACCTGGTTCCGCCGCCACGGAAACTGCAAGTGGATTGTCATCGGCACAAGCGACACCCCGGAATCTGTTCTGATAAATTTTTAAGTTCGCCGCATTATTTTAAGTTCGTTGCCATTATTTTAAGTTCGTTGCCATTATTTTAAGTTCGCCGGCATTATTAAGGCTCGACAAAAAACTAATGGTTTTTAAAATTCATCTACCCGCATTGCAAGGCAACAATGCGGGTAGATTTTTTTTTATCAATTCAAAATAATTCGTGGGTTTGGAGTTTCTTTGTAGACTGATTTAGCCTGTGTGAAATTAAAGTAAATGACTCCGGTTGTTGGAAAGACCTTCAACCATTTCATCAACTCCGGCGGAAAATAAATTTTATGAACCAAAAAATCGGACTTGTCGGCGTCGGCCGCATGGGCGCCAACATGGCCCGGCGTTTGAAAGAATGCGGTTATCCCGTAACGGCCGTCTTTGATGTGAACACCGCCACCGCGCAGGCCCTGGCCGCGGAACTCGGTTGCACCGCTCCCGGCGAACTCAAGGAAGTCACCGCCGCGGCGGACGTCATCATCACCGTCGTCAGCGACGATCGGGCGATGAAGGCGATTTTCACTGGCGGCCTGCTGCAGCGGGCGAAAGGAAAGATTTTTATCAACTGTGCCACCATCACGCCGGCGGTGCATGGCTGGGTCGAACAAAAATGCGCAGCCAAGGGCGCCAGTTCGCTCGAAGCCTGCATGGCCTCAAGCATCCCGCAAGCCCGTCATGGCTCGCTCTATCTCATGTGCGGCGGCAAACCGGAGGTCTTTGAAAACGTGAAGCCGCTTTTGGAAAAACTTGGCCCCGCCCCGCGCTACATCGGCGCCGCCGGCCAGGCCGCGCAGGTCAAGGCGCTAGTGAACATGGTGATGAATATCAATACCGCCGGATTGGCCGAGGGCCTCGGTCTCGGTGCAGCCCTCGGACTGGACTTGACCATGTTGCGTGAGGTTTTTTCCCAGACCGGCGCGCGCTCCGGTGTTTTGCAAACGGACGGCGAGGACATGCAAAATCGCGAACATTCCTGCTTCTTTTCCGCCGCCCACGCGGCCAAGGATTCCGGCATCGCCTTGAAACTGGCAAAAACCCAGGGTCTCAATCTGCCACTGGCCGCCGCGACCAAAAAGCAATACGACCGCATGGTGACCAAAGGCCTGGGCGAACTGGACAAATCCGGCATCGCCGAACTCACCTTCAAAAGCCGGCATCAAGCATAACTGTGTCCGATCACGGTAGCGGAATGTGAATAACCTGTTGTGCCGAAGAATTGAATCTTCCGCCCGCAAAATCTATTCTCTCACCCGATTCATGAGCATTGTAACCGTTATTGGAAATTTTTTACCCCCGGCACCCGCCGCATCCTCGGAGTGTGGACAACTGAATATCCGCAATTTCACGGAATGATTTGATTCCAAGTCCGGTTTTTTCCGAGCCATACCCGCCGACCACCATGACGGATACCAAATATAATTTTTGGGCATTTCTCTGCCACAGCCCATTGGACAATCAATCGCAGCGCGCGGGCGCCTCGGGTGGCTTCCTGTGTTGGGGCGACTGGTGGTATACCGCGCTGAATACGTTTCCGGTGCCTGCGGAATTTGCCGGCCAGGTGAATTCGCGCGGCGAAATCATTCCCGCGCACATCGACCCCATTTACCGCCTCAAACCGGAATCGCCGGACGATGCCCCGCTGGATGCGGAGGAACGAAAGGCCCTCGAACAATCCCGTTATCTCGTCATCATTTGCTCGCCGCGATCGGCGGTCAGCGCGCGGGTGAATGAAGCCGTGCATTTTTTCAAGCAGCTTGGCCGCGGCAGCCGTATCCTGCCGGTCGTCATCGCCGGTGAACCCTACGCCGACGCCAAAAAGCCAGGCGTTCCGCCGGAGGCCGAATGTTTCCCGCCCGCCATGCGGCACCCGGTGAATCCGGATGGAACCCTGGACACCCGCCGGATTGAACGGGGTTATAGTTTTGCCGACGCGCGCCAGGGTGGCGGCCATGCGGAAATTCTGGTGGCAGATTTTGCCCAGGCCGAAACCGGTCTGGAAATCGCCCGAATCCAGTTGCTCGTCGGCCTGCTTGGCGTCGGTTTCAATGGCCTCTTGCGGCGCGAGCAAGCCCGTCGTTTTGCGGGCTATGCTGCGGCCCAACAAGAGGCACGCGCGGCCCAAAGCCAGATCCTGGCCGCCCGCGAACAGGCGCAAGCCGCGCAACACCAGCTCGATCTGTTCCAGCTTCAAACCCAGGAGACCTTGAACCAGTTGGAGGCCGCACGTAATGAGGTGCGTGAGGCGCAAAAGCGGATGCTCGAATCCCAGAACCTCCCGCCGGATGTGCAAAGCCAGATCCAGGACGCGCACAATAAATTTCTGGAGGCGGAACGACGCGCGCATGACGCCCAGAAACGCGTTCTGGAATTGGAACGCCAGGCGCGCCAGCTTGAAAAGCAGGTTGAAACCACGCGGGACGAAGTGCGCGAAATCCAAGCCCGATTTCAGATGGCCCAGGAACGGGCCAACGCCGCCGAACAATTGGTTCAAGCGCTGCAACAGCAAACGCAAGATATCCGGCAGCAGCTCCAATCTGCCCAAAGCCGGACCACCGAGGCACAGAATCAGGCCCGTGAGGCTCAAGCCTGGACCGAGGCCGCACAACAACAAGCTCGTGAAGTCACAGCTGCCGCCACACCTCCACTTGCGCCAAGCCAAACCGGCACGCAAACTTCAAAACGTCTGCTCCAGGTTTTCGCCGTCCTCGCCGCCTTGGCTTTGTTCGCCGCCGGCATGACTGGAAATTATGCTGTTAAGGAGCACTGGCGCGCGAACCGTGCAACTGTGCAAGCGAAGGCGATTGCCGCCGGAAAAATTGATTTGTCTGAAAACGGACTGGATGACCAGCATCTCCGTGAGACGTTGCAAACATTTGGTGGCGACGAGCAGGCATTAAACCGCTTGGATAGCCTCGACGCTTTGGCCTCCCAAATTCCGCTCGCCTCGGTCACCAATGCCCTCGATGCTGCGTCGGTCCTCGTAGACGACGGTCAGCGCATGCACTTTCAAGACTGGTTGCTGGATAACTGGAAAAAAACCAATGGCCTCTCCGCCTTCAATTGGGCCTGCAGCCTGACTGATCTGGATCTTCGTCAGCGCGCCTTGTCAAAAGTCATTTCAGTTCTGCCCGTCGACCAATTCACCAACACGCTGGACCGGTTGAATGAATTGAAGCCCGCACCCGGTGAACCGGTCTACACCCTGCTGTTCCAGCGCTGGGCCACGAATGACGCAGCCCAGGCATGGGAAGCAGCAAATTCACAACCAGATTCCATTGAGAAAAATCAAGCGCTCGCCACGGTCATCTACGGGCTGGCCCAAACGGATTTTTCTAACGCTCTGGTTCAGGCCGCATCACTACCGGTTGGAGACACGCGCAGCCACATCATCACCGGGTTGTTTCATGCCCAGGCGGCGACCAATGCGTTGGCCGCAATATCAATCCTCCCCGCCGCCGATCAAGTTTCTGCAACCAATCAAATCGTCACGACCTGGGCGCAACAAAACCCGGCGGCGGCGGCACAATTCGCCGCGGACCATCCGGAATTGCCCAACTCGATTTATCACGAAATTGCCTTCGCTTGGGGCAAATCCGATTTTTCCGCCGCCACGAACTGGTTCGCCGGCCTGCCCTCTGACGATGCCAAAGCCGCCGCGCTTTCCGGTCTTGCCCTCGCCCAAGCCGATAGCGCGCCGGCATCGGCCCTGGACTGGTTACAATCCTCCCCGGAAACCAATGCACAACCGGCGGCGATGCAGGCCGTCATCCAATCTTGGGCGCAAACCGAGCCGGAGGCCGCCGCCGAATGGCTGACGAACTCCGCGCCCGCCACCAACAATGAAAGCCTGTTCAACGGCTTTGTCACCGGCGCCGCCGTCAACTATCCCGGGTTCGCCGCCCAATGGACACAATCGGTGACCAATGACGCCGAACGCCAGAAACTCCAGTTCCAGATCGCCCGCCAATGGTTGAAATCCGATCCCGCCGCCGCCACCAACTGGATCGATGGCCTGGATTTGCCCGAGAAAGTCAGATCGGGTCTCAAGGCTTCAGCACGATAAGGCCGCACTCGCTTTTTTGCCGCATTCAGACTATTCTGACGGCTTTCTGTCGACGCATGGACTACAAAGACACATTGAACCTGCCGCGTACGGACTTCGCCATGAAGGCCGATCTCGTCACGCGTGAACCGGAACGTTTGAAAAAATGGCAGGCGGCCAAACTCTACGAAAAAATTCAGACGTCCCGTGCCGGCGCGGAAAAATTTGTCCTGCACGACGGTCCTCCCTTCGCCAACGGCGATGTCCACATCGGCACCGCGCTGAACAAGATCCTCAAGGACATTATCGTCAAGTATCAAACCCTGCGCGGCAAAAGCGCGCCTTACATCCCCGGCTGGGATTGTCACGGTCTGCCGATTGAATTCAAGGTCTCGCAGGAGATGCGCAAGGCCGGCAATACCGATGCCGACGCCGCGACCATCCGCAAGGCCTGCGAAGCCTACGCGCGCAAATACATCGACCTGCAACGTGATCAATTCAAACGCCTCGGTGTACTCGGCGACTGGGACAATCCGTATCTCACGCTGAACAAGGAATATGAGGCTGATGAACTGAGGATGTTCGCGGACATCGTCGCCAAGGGTTTCGTTTATCGCGGCAAAAAGCCGGTGTACTGGAGCATCCCCTGCCGCACCGCCCTCGCCGAGGCGGAAGTGGAATACGCCGACCACATCAGCCAGAGCGTATTTGTAAAATTTCCGGTCGTGGGTCAGCCAAACACATTCATTGTCATCTGGACCACCACGCCGTGGACGTTGCCTGCGAACCTCGCGGTGGCTTACAACAAAGAGTTTCAATACGTCAAAGCCACCGTCGGCACGGAACATTACATCGTCTTCCGTGGCCTGCTGCCCGCCATCGCCGCGAAATGCGGCTGGACGAATTACACCGAAACGCCGTTTCCGGTCGAACAACTCGCGACGATTCAATACCAGCACCCGTTCTGCAACCGCACCGGCAAGGCTTTCGCCGCTGACTTTGTGACCGCCGACACCGGTACAGGTTTCGTGCATATCGCCCCCGGCCATGGTCAGGACGACTATAATCTCGGCCGCGCGAACGGCCTGCCGATTTACTCGCCCGTGAACGACGATGGCGCACTCGCGTACACGAATGATCTGCCAGTAGAACAGCAGATGCCCGCCGAACTCCTCGGCAAATCCACTTTGTCAAAGGGCGGCAAAAGCGACGCAAACGAAGCGGTCATCGCCTTGCTCAAGGAAAAGAACGCGCTGCTCTCGCTGGAAAATTATACCCACAGCTATCCGCACTGTTGGCGCAGCAAAACGCCGATTATTTTCCGCGCGATGGACCAGTGGTTCATCAAGATCGATCATCAGGACAATGCATACGCGCAACAAATTGCTGATCTTTGGGCATCGACTGGCAATGTAAGTATTGCAAATTTGATGCAGGAATTTGCAGACCATAGCACCAAGACAGGAATTCCCAATGCCAAATTCTATTCACCATCACAGATTCCCAACGGATTCCGAAAACTTGCAATTGCGCATATTGATTGCGCGGTAAAGTGGATTCCTGATTGGGGGCAAAACCGCATTCGCGGTGCAGTTGCTTCGCGTCCCGACTGGTGCATCAGCCGCCAGCGTTCTTGGGGTGTTCCCCTGCCCGCTTTTTATGACGCCAAAGGCGGGGCGATCCTCGACAAGGACGTCATCTGCAAGGTCGCCGATTTGATCGAGCAACATGGCTCGAACATCTGGTTCGAAAAGTCCGCTGCCGAACTATGGACGCTCGTGAAGCCCGCAAACTGGACCGGCCCCGAAGCCGTCGCCAAATCCAGCGACACACTCGACGTGTGGATTGATTCCGGCAGTTCTTCGCGAGCCGTGCTGATGCGCCGTACGGAGTTGAATCACTCAACTCTCAACTCTCAACCATCAACTGATTCCTGGCAGGCCGACATGTATCTCGAAGGCAGCGACCAGCATCGCGGCTGGTTCCAGTCGTCATTGTTGCTCTCGCTGGCCGGCAATGGTGCTGCACCTTACAAGACTGTGCTCACGCATGGCTTCATGGTGGATGCCGACCGTGAAAAGATTTCCAAGAGCAAACAAGGCGGTTACGAAAAACCGCAGACCGCCGAGGCCTACGTCAAAAAATACGGCGCGGACGTCGTTCGCCTGTGGGTCGCCTCGCAAGATTTCCGCAGCGACATCGTCGTGAGCGAGGAACGCATCAACAAAGTCGGCGAGACATATCGCGGCATCCGCAATGCACTGCGTTACCAGCTCTCAAACCTTTACGACTTCGACCCCGCCAAACATACGGTGGCCGACGATAAACTGACCGGCCTCGACCGCTGGATCCTCGGCGAATTTTCCAAGCTGGAAGCAGACGTCATCGCCGCTTACGACAAATCCGAATTCCACGTCGTCTATCAAAAACTCAGCCAGTTCGTAGCCGTGGAATTATCATCCATCTACCACGACGTCATCAAAGACCGCTGCTACACCGACCCGGCAAACTCGCTACGCCGCCGCTCCACACAGACCGCCTTGCATCGTCTCGTGACCGGCCTGTCTCAAATGCTCGCGCCAATCCTCGCCTACACAGCCGACGAAGCATGGGAATTCATCCCCGGCAAACCGACCGCGAACGTGCATGAAGCAAATTGGGAAAAACTTGTTTATTCAATACCAGACGCGGACAGAATTACTTGGAAATCTTTGTTGGATTTACGGCAGTTAGCCTTGACTGAATTGGAAAAGGCAAGACAATCAAAATCTATTGGCAAAGCACTTGATGCGAAAGTCACTTTGTCCGGAAAAAGTTTGGCTTTGATCGGTTCAAATATTGATTTCAACTTGCTTGCCGAGGCTTTGCGCGAACTGATTAACGTGTCCCAGTTAGAAATCAAACCAGACATTAATTTAACCGACCAAGCCTCCGTCACGAAAGCCGACGGCCAGAAATGCGAACGCTGCTGGCATTGGGAAAAGGATATCGGCCAGAACGCAGAGCATCCGACCATTTGTGGACGCTGCGTCGAGGCGGTGAAGCAATTGAACGCGTGACCGGCACACGCTGGATACGTGCCAGTCCGACACTGGCGAAATGGTTGAAAGCGCCGTAGTCGCTTTGCGTTTAAGAAAACCGGCGCAATCCGCGTTTCTGCGGATGAAAATACTACCGCCGGTGAATTGGCAGCCGCAGCACTTCCACCATTTTCCGGGCAATCAAATACCGGCGTTCCTCGGTAACGCCGCCTTTTTTGTCGTCGAAGCGCGCCTTGGGCAGCAGATGAATCTTGTCGCAACGCACCAGCGTTTTCCAATCCAGCCCGTCAGCCTCGTCTAAAACTTCCTCGGTGGATTTCGCACCGCGATTCACCCTGGCCGAGGTGCAAAGCAGGGCATTGACTTCTTCAATGTCGGGATTCTGGCAGGTTTCGTCATTGGAAATAATGACGGCGGGATGCCGCTTTTCCTTGCTGAACGGAAACATGAAAATGTCCCACTGTTTCATTTATTCGAGGTCTTTCGGCACGCGAATCACCGAGGCTTTGGCCAGACGATTCTCTTCCTGAATTTCCGCCTTGCTGTAAGCATTGGCAAAAAATCCGGCCGGCCGCATGGGAATCGGCTCGATCTCGGGAACCTCCTGCAAAACAAACCGGCGATGTCCCTTGACGATATAAACCACCTCGCCGTGACTGGCCTTTTCCATCAAGCGGCCAAGATACGTCTTGGCGTTACTCAACGTGAACAATTGCGACCGTAGATTTACTTTTGCTTTTCTGGAACGGGAACGGCCGGCAGCTTTCATAGGCTTAATTTAGGCTGTTTTTAGGCTTTTGTCGAGTATTGTTTGGACTAAACTATTCAGACCGGCTGCGGCTGCGTGTGGCAGTGCCACCACCGGAGTGTGGCCGTCCCCGGCCACTGCAATGCACAATTCACGATTGATGTGAAATATTTGTATGCCTCCGGTCGTTATCTTATCGCAGCGCCCGGGACGGGCGCCCTCCGGTGCCGATGTTCACCCGGTAAATTTCAGGTAAATCACTTTCAGATATGCCGCTTCCTTGAATCCCGCCGGGTGATCCGGCGGATGCTGCATCGTCTTCAATTCGGTGAACTCCCTGCCCGATTTCCTGGCTGCGCGCCGCACGGCGTCGAAAAACTCCGCCGCCGGAACGTGCGCGGAACACGAGCCGGCCACGAGCAACCCACCATGCGCGAGCCGCTGGATACCATGGGCATTCAACTGTTCATAGGCGTGAATTGCGCCTTCGCGTTCCGCCGCGCGTTTTGCCAACGACGGCGGGTCGAGGATGATGAGGTCAAATTTCTCTGCCGATTTTTCAATCCAGGCAAATGCATCCGCCTGCACGGTCTCATGCTGGCACGCAGCCACACCGGGAAAATTTTTATTCAGCGCAAAATTCCGCTTCGCCGATTCCAGGGCATGCGCGCTGATATCGAGGTCGGTTACGGAAACGGCGCCGCCGCGCGCAGCGAATACCGAGAAGCCGCCCGAAAAACTGAACGCATTCAGCACGCGGCATCCGCGCGCCAGCGTTTCCACCTCGCGACGGCTTTCGCGTTGGTCGAGAAAAAAGCCGGTCTTTTGCCCGCGCAAAACGTCCGCCTCAAACCGGATGCCGTTTTCGGAAAAGATCACGCCTTCCGGCGGGGCGCCAAAAAGAAGTTTCCCGTCACGCAACCGAAATTGTTTTTCCGCGACCGGCTGGATATTCCGGCTGAGTCGAAGTACCAGTCGTTCACAGGCAATTGTTTCCCGGATCAGCGCGACAATTTCATCCAAGCGCGGCAACCAGGCGGCGGTGTAGATTTTCAGCACGAGCGTGGTGTCGTAACGGTCGAGCACGAGGCCGGGCCAGCCGTCGCTTTCGCCGTGGATCAACCGGTAACCGGTGGTCGTGGCATCGAAAAGGCCTGCGCGCCGCGCGAGCGATTGCGCGAGGCGCGCCCGCCACCACGCGGCGTCAATCGCCTGCGGCTTGCCCGCGTGCAGGATGCGGACGCGAATGGGCGAATCGGGATCGAACAGGCCGACGGCCAGGAACTTGTCCTTGCGGTCGTAAATCACGGCGAGGTCGCCCAATTGACCGGGGCGGTTTGATTCATGAATACTGTCGGCGAAGAGCCAGGGGTGGCCGCCGCGCACGATGGTCTCCGCCGCCGCCGTGATGCGCAGGCGCAGGCGGGCAGGCGGAGCGTTTTTCAAATCCATGACCAAGTGTTACCCAAAGATGTGGAGGCGTGGAGAAAAAACGGCTGATTGCTTATGCCGATTGATTAGTTAGACATGTCCCGCCGGTTTCTCTAGATTCGTCAAATAACCAGCCGATTCATCATGATATACAAACTGACCCTGCTCTGCTTGTGGCTCGCCGCAATTCAACTCGGAGCGCAAACTGCACCAGCACCTGTACGCGTGGCCGTCATCGGCCTCGTCCATACGCATGTGGCCGGGTTCTTTCCGCGCGCACTGAAAAATCCGGATATTCAACTCGTCGGCATCGTCGAAACAAACCAGCAGCTTTGTGCCAAGTATGCGGAAAGATTTCATTTGAGCACCAATCTGTTTTTCAACAGCCTCGCGGATTTGATGGCGGTGACCAATGTGCAGGCCGTCGCCACATACACCAGCACCTACGACCATAAGCGCGTGGTGGAGGAATGCGCGCCGCTGGGCCTCGACGTGATGATGGAAAAGCCGCTGGCGGTGAATATGAAACACGCCCGCGCCATCGCCGCCGCCGCCAAAAAAGGCCACATCCAAATCATCGTCAATTACGAGACGAGTTGGTATCCCGCCAACCATGCCGCGTATCAGATGGCCGTGGAACAAAAAACCTATGGCGACCTGCGCAAGATCGTGGTACACGACGGCCACCCCGGCCCGAAGGAAATTGGCTGTCCGCCGGAGTTTCTCCAATGGCTAACTGATCCCGTGCTCGACGGCGGTGGTGCGTTGATGGATTTCGGCTGTTATGGCGCCGACCTGATGACCTGGCTCATGCATGGCCAGCGGCCTACTTCCGTTTTTGCCGTCACGCAACAGATCAAGCCCGAGATTTATCCCAAGGTGGATGACGAAGCAACCATCGTGCTCACCTACCCAAAGGCACAAGGCATCATCCAAGCCTCCTGGAACTGGCCGGTAAACCGCAAGGACATGGAAATCTACGCGCAGACCGGGCAGATCATGGTTCCCAACGATAGCCTGCTTCGTGTGCGTTCAACGGATGCGTCAAAAGAAACTGAAATCACGCCCGAGCCGCTCATCGGCGCGCAGAACAATGCGCTGTCCTATCTGGCCGCCGTCGTGCGCGGCGACCTCAAACCTGAAGGCCTGTCCTCGCTTGAAGTGAACATGACGGTCGTCGAAATCCTCGACGCCGCCAAAAAATCCGCCGCCACCGGCAAACGCATTTATCTTAAGTAGCCCAGGAGTGTGGCCGTCCTCGGCCACTGCAGCATGGCAATTTGTAAGCTGCCAATGTCTATTATGGCTTCTGACTGAGAAAGTCGCAGCGCCCGGGGACGGGCGCACTCCTCTCACCAATCCGTCTCCTTGTAATCCTTCAAAAATTTCCCCCAGATGTGGGTGCCGGTGTTGATGCCGGCGATGATCGGGTCCACGATGCGCGCCGCGCCATCCACGATGTCCAGCGGCGGATGGAAGCGATGCTCCACCACCTTGCGCTCGGCGATGTGCGCGGGGTCTTCATCCGTCACCCAGCCGGTATCCACGGCGTTCATGTGGATGCCGTCGACATGGTAATCGGCGGCGGCGGTGCGCGTCATCATGTTGAGCGCGGCCTTGGCCATGTTGGTATGTGGATGCCGCGTGGTCTTGAATTTCCGGTAAAACTGCCCTTCCACCGCCGAAACATTGACGATGTGTTTGTCGCGCTCCGGCGTGCGCAGCATGAGCGGCTTGAGCCGCGCGTTGAGGATGAACGGCGCGATGGCGTTGACGAGCTGTACCTCGAGCAGTTCCACGGTGGAAACCTCGTGCATCAGGAAACGCCACGAATTGCGCTCGCGCAAATCCACCTGTTGCAAATCCTGGTCAAGCTTTCCGACGGGAAATAACGCCTGTTGCGCGGCCAGTTCCTCGGCGAGGAGCGGCAACTGTGACAAAGCGGCAGAATGAGTGATGCCTGCAACTGGAGTGACAGGGCCGCGCTGCTGCGCGGCCTGGCTGACCGGCAGGTCAGCCCTACCAGCCTCAGGTAAAAGATGATACCCGCGCAGACCTTCGTAAGCACCAAGCACCTTTGCCGCTTCCGGCGGCAGGTCGTGCAGCGGCCCGTTCTCTCGCTCCATCATGTGCGCGTAAAAATCCGGCGGACGCCGCACGGTCTGGCAGGCGTTGTTCACGATGAAATCAAGCCGCTGATATTTCGCCATCACGTGCTTGCAGAAAGCCTCCACGCTCGGCGTGTGCCGCAGGTCCAGTCCAAAGATTTCCAGCCGATGTCCCCATTCCTTGAAATCTGGCTCGGCGGCGTAACGCATCGCAGAATCGCGCGGGAACCGGGTGGTGACGATGAGATGCGCGCCGCAACGGAGCAATTTGATACCGGCCTGGTATCCGATCTTCACGCGTCCGCCGGTGAGCAGTGCCACGCGCCCTCGCAGGTCGGCCAGCTCGCTCCGTTTGCGCCAGTTCAATTCCGCGCACGTGGGGCAAAGCTGGTCGTAGAAATGGTGGATTTGCGAATAATCCTTTTTACAGACATAACAATTCTGCGGCTCGACGGCTTCGTGAAAATCAGGGTTGTCCGTGACTTCCTGCGGTTCACCGATCTGTGGCGGAAAATAATTCGGCGTGGTGAACACCGGCTTGCGGCGCAGTTCGCGGATGCCGGTCTGATGCAGTTTGTTATCGTCGGCGGTTTTCTTCTCCGCCTTGCGCTGCTTGACCTTGGCCTTGACGAGTTTCCGACGTTGCGTCAGGTCCGGGCAGTACAGATCACCCGCCGCTCTCATCAGGCGCGTGTGATCGGCGTCCGACAAACTGGAGAGCAAAGCGCGGTTGGCTGCCGCTTTTTCAATCAATTCGATGGCGGCGTGAAGCTCTGCCGGCGTCGGCGGATGTTTTTTCTCGGCAGACATTCAAAATCACACCGCCGCCGCAATCGCATCGCCCATCTGCGTGGTGCCGATGCGTTTAGCGGTCGTTTCAAGCGGACTGTAAATGTCGCCGGTCCGATTGCCCTGTTCGATGGCCTTGGCCACGGCTTTTTCAATCGCCGCCGCCGGGTCGTTCAAGCCGAAGCTGTGCCGCAGCATCAGCGCACTCGAGAGGATTTGTGCGATGGGATTTGCCAAATTTTTGCCAGCGATGTCCGGTGCGGTGCCGCCAGCGGGTTCGTAGAAACCAAACGTCTGGTTGCCGTTCGTCGCCCCCAGGCTCGCGCTGGGCAGCATGCCAAGCGAGCCGCCGAGCGCCGCCGCTTCGTCGCTCAAGATGTCGCCGAACATGTTTTCGCAGAGCATCACGTCGAACTGCGTGGGCTTGAGCATGAGCTGCATGGCGCCGTTGTCCACGAACATGTGCTCCAGCGTCACATCGGGATAATTTTTACCGACACGCGTGACAACTTCGCGCCACAGGATGCCGTTCTCCAGCACATTCGCCTTGTCGATGCTCGTCAGTTTCTTCCGGCGCAATTGCGCCGCCTTAAATGCCACCTGCGCGATGCGTTCAATTTCCAGCGTCGTGTACACCATCGTGTCGATCGCACGAAAATTGCCGCCACCCAAATCTTCTGTCTTCTTTGGCTGCCCGAAATACATGCCGCCGGTCAACTCGCGCACGACCAGGATGTCAATGCCATCGCCCTGCCGTTCCTTCGCCAGCGGGCACGCATGAGCCAGAATCTTCGGCAGCGAAACCGGGCGCAGGTTGGCGAACAGGCCGAATTCCTTGCGCAACCGCAGCAACGCGGCGCGTTCGGGGCGTTCCTCCTTGGGAATCGTCGGATCCCGGTCGGGCAGGCCGACGGAGCCGAAGAGGATGGAGTCCGATTTTTTGCAAAGCGCGAGCGTGGCCTCGGGCAACGCCTTTCCCGCCGCGTCAATGCCGGCCCAGCCGACCGGGGCTTCGGTGATGTGGAGCTGGAAACCAAATTTCTTTTCCGTGACGCGCAAGACCTTGATGGCTTCGCGCATGACTTCGGGGCCGATGCCGTCGCCGGCCAGTGCTGCGATGTTGAAATTTTTCATAAGACGAGCGGACAGTTTAATTTTTTAGCGTGGAGTGACAATGTTGAAATTTATCCGGCGCCACCAAGCCCGGGCCGGCAAGATTTTCGGAGATCAGGGAGGGATGCCATTGGTTCCGGCAAAAGATTCCAGCCAGGGTTGGTGATTTTGATATAGCTCCAACCGATGTTGAAACGGGGCTGTGTCCTTCACCCTGCCCTCCGGTGCAAATTCCAGGGCATTTTGCGCGCAGATGACGGCGTTGGTGAAATCGCCCATCGCTGCAAATGCCATGCCCATCACATCAAAAACCTCCGGCTGCTGATTGGCGCTCCACTCCGCAGCCGCGCGCGCCATCAGCAAGGCGGTCTGGGGGTCGCGGGCGTTTGTGTCCGTGTTTGCGGCCATATAGTGCGCGATGACGGCCAAAGTGTGAAAATTTTCCGGCTGCGCATGAAAAGCGCCCAGCAAATCATAAGCGGCCTCATTGTTCTGGCGTCCCATAAAGTGAATTTTCGCCAACCCAAGATACGGTTCGGCATAATGGGAACTCAACCGGATCGCCTCTTGGAATTCCAGTGCCGCCGCCGCGAGGTCACCCTTTTTGGCCAAAGCCATCCCGATGGAATTATGGACCATGGAGGGATTTGGCCCGGTTTTTAGCTCCAACCGGTATTCTGCCATGGCTTCGTCCGTTCGTCCCAATTTCAAGAGAACATCACCGATAACCAGGTGCATTTGAGGCATGCGCGGGCTGTCCCGCAACACCTTCTGATATTCCACCAGGGCCTCGTCATACCGGCCGTCCCAATCATAGTTTCTGCCCAGCACAAGGTGGGCCGGACCATTCTTCGGCGTGATGGCCAAGGTATGCCGGAAAAGTGTTTCGGTGTTACGCCAGTAGGTCAATTGATGTACCGTCAGGCCCAGGCAAACAGCAAGAACCAGCCACTCTGCCGTCATCAAAATCTTAAGCCGGGGCAAGGATTGTGTCGCCCACTCTTCAAGTCCAAATACGAATGCCATGAACAGACCGATGGATGGAAAATAGGTATAACGATCGGCCATGGCCGCGTCGCCGACCTGCACCAGACCGATGACGGGAACCAAGGTGCCAACAAACCACAACCAACCAACCATGCCATACCTGTTGGTCCGCCATTTCCAAAACCAGACCGAAACCGCCGCCACCCCGGTTGCCGCCAAAATGAGCTTGGTTATGGATATCGGCGCCAATGGATAAAGGAGCGCCAAATTGACCGGGCAAACGATCTTGAAAAGATAGCAGCCCAAAGAGAATAATGCATTTTCCAGACGGTCGGAAACCGGCCAGTCACCCAAGGCCATGACTGCGCCACCGGTCCGTTGCGCCCAAAACGTTATTCCGCACAGGGCAGCCGTCAGGAGCAAATGGGGGATTTTTTCGATGATCAACGGCCGGAGTTCGGCCAGGTGAAACCCTTCCCGGGAAACACGCCCCAACGGCCAGAAATCGAGCAACAACAGCACACCGGGAAACGTCACAAACATCGGTTTGGACAACAGGCTGCAGAGGAAAAAAAACAAGGAGAGCCAGTAAGCGCGGCGCCCGTGGATCTGCACGTATTGGACATAAAACATCAGTGACCAAAGGGCAAAAAAAGTGCTTAAAACATCCTTGCGCTCCGCCACCCAGGCCACCGTCTCAACATGAAGCGGATGCCATGCAAACAAGGCCGCCACCACAAAAGATGGAAAAGGCTTCCCGGTCATCCGGCCCAGCACAACCAGTAACAGCAAGGCATTGGCCGTGTGAAAAAAGACATTCATCAAATGATGCGCACCGGAATTGAGACCGAAAAATTGACAGTCGGCCATATGCGAAATCCAGGTGAGTGGATGCCAGTTGGCGGCGTGAAAGGTTGCAAACGCCCATTGGCAGTTCTGCCAGGTCAAGCCGTGTTGAACGGCGTAATTATGGGTTACATAATAATCATCGTCTAAATCCAAAAAATCATGCCCCTTGACCGGCATATAAATCGCCAGCGTAACCGCACCGAGCAGCAGGGCCAGCGCCTTCATATTGCCAGTTTTCATGAAAAAAACATTTAACCGTAAAACGCGCGGAATACACGAGCGAAAAATGTGCGTGTATTTCCGCCCTTTCGCAGTAAAGATTTGACCATGGCCCTGCCCTACAAGATCGCCACGTTGTTATATGTCTTCAACGAGCACGATGATATCCTGTTGCTGGAGCGTGCCCAGGAGCCGAACCGGGGTTTTTGGAGCCCTTGTGGCGGCAAGCTGAAAATGGACATCGGCGAATCGCCCTATGTCTGCGCCTGCCGCGAGGCACACGAGGAAATCGGCCTGGAAATTTCACCCGCAGACCTGCGCCTGGCCGGGCTCATCAGCGAGCACGGCTACCAGGGGCAGACACATTGGCTGATGTTTTTGTTCGAGGTGAGGAAGAAACTAAAATCGCTGCCGCCGCCGATGAAGGAGGGCCGTTTTGAGTTTTTCCCGCGGGAAAAAATTACCGCGCTTCACATCCCGCAAACCGACCGTGAACGCCTCTGGCCCTGGTTCTGGCAATTCCGCGGGGGATTTTTTGCGGCCCATTGCCATTGCCACGCAGATGGACGAAACGAATGGACATTGGAGGAGACGAAATAAACATCACGGGGTTGCGTTTCGGATCTGCAACGCGCGCGCCAGATTCGTCTGCGCCTCGCCATAGTCCGGCTTCAAGCGCACGGCTTCCTGAAATTCGGCAATGGCGGCATCCGTCTTTCCGGACGCGGCGAGGATGATCCCCAGTTTGTCATGGGCCGCCGCATGATCGGGTTTCATCCCGATGACGGTTTGAAATTCAGCACCGGCGGCATCCGCGCGTCCCGATTTTTCCAATGCCAGCCCCAGGCTGTAATACGCAGGCACAAACTTTGGCGCCAGTCGGGTGACAACCTGAAATTCACTGATCGCGCCCTCGAACCGGGACACTTTCATCAAGGCCAGGCCGAGATTGTAGTGCGCTTCGGCATAATCCGGCTTGCGCCGGATGGTTTCCTGAAATTGGGCAATGGCGGCGTCCGTCTGGCCGGCGCGCATGAGCAGGCTGCCAAGGTTGTTCCTTGCCTCAAAATAATCCGGCGCGATGCGGACGGCCGCCTGAAATTCCGCGATCGCACCTTCTACGCTGTTTTGCGCGGCGAAAATATTTCCGAGCTTGTAATGTGCCTCCCGGTCGTCCGGATTCAAACGCGCGGCGGCTTGAAATTCCGCGGCGGCCTCATCGGCGCGATCCTGGGCCAGCAAGGCATTGCCAAAATTGAAATGGGCATCGGCATAATCCGGTTTCAATTGCAGCGCGGTTTGAAATTCGGCGAAGGCTTCCGCCGGACGGTTTTGTAGCGCAAACAAATTACCAAGGTTGTTGTGCGGCTCGACAAAATCCGGTGCGATACGGATGGCATCTGTAAATTCCGGCATTGCCTCGTCCAGCCGGCCTTTTTTGACCAGCGCAAAACCAAGACCGTTGCGGGCAGCAGCGTTATCCTCTGTCACCGCCAGCGCATGGGTGAACAAAGTTTCACCATCACGCCAGAAACTGATTTGTTGCCGTGTCAAAATCCAGCAGCCGGCAAGCGTTGGAATTGCAGCGGCAAAAATGATGTTCCGCAGAATAATTTTTCGCGACACCAATTCGTTCAGACCCCAGATCAAACCCACCAGCAGGCCGATGGACGGCAGATACGTATAACGATCAGCCATCGCCTGGCTGCCAACTTGAACGAGGCCGATGACCGGCACAAGCGTGCCCAAAAACCAAAGCCAGCCAAACAAAAAATATGGAAACCGTCCGCGAGCCCGCCAGGCCAGCGTGGAAACAGCCAGTAAAACGAGTCCTGCCGACAGCACCAACGCCCAAGGCAGATTACGGGAATATGGATAATATATCGCAAGATTTTCCGGGCAAAAAAATTTCCCGAGATATTCCACATAAGCCACCAAAGCATTGGCGACGCGGAGGCTGAACGGCAGGTTTTCAAAAGTCTGCATGGCTTGCCCGTTACGTTGCACGATAAACGCAACCGTGCTCATGACCGCGGCCAGGAAAAAGAACGGGATCTTTTCACGGACAATCGCCGGCAAGTTTGGAGTTTGAAATTTGAGTTCAGAAATCCGTTTCAGCGGCCAAAAATCAAGCAAAAGTAAAACGAACGGCAAGGTAACGGCCATCGGCTTGCTCAGCAGTGCGAACGCATAGGTTAGCAACGCCAGCCCGTAAAAACATTTTGCCCGGGAATTTTCCGTATTCTTTCTGGCAACAAATCCCACATAAGCCAGCAGCGTCAGCAGCCAGAAGAATCCGCATAGAACGTCTTTCCGTTCCGCAATCCAGGCAACCGATTCCACGCGCAACGGATGCCATGCGAAGAGCAGGCTGGCGAACAGGCTGCGCCATGGCGAACCGGTCAGCCGCTGTAAAAACAAGTAAAGCAGCGCGGCATTGGCGGCATGCAGCAGCACGCTGGTCAGGTGATGTCCTCGCGGCTGCAGACCGTAAAGCTGGCAGTCGAGCGCGTGCGAAAGCAGCGTGAGTGGATGCCAGTTGCAACTCACGGTGCCGGTGAACGCCCACTCAAAAGTCTGCAGTTTCAGGCCGGACTGTACGTGACTGTTGCTGGTGACGTAGTCTGGGTCGTCGTAATTGACAAAATCATTTCGAGTTGCGGGCCAAAAAAGTGCCAGTGTCGCTATTGCCAACAGTATGGCGAGCGGCACCGAAATTCTTTGGCGAGGTGTGGACATTAGCGCGCTGTTGGATTATCAAGCGGAAAAGAAATTGACAACCTTCATTTTGCGGGCCGCGTTTTGTTTTCTCTGGCGGTCCGGCGGCGGATGGCCGATGTTGATGCGATGGAATCGATGATTGACCTGCATAGTGACGAATATTTCATGGGCGAAGCCCTGCGTCAGGCGGCAAAGGCGTTTGAACGCGAGGAAGTGCCGGTTGGCGCGGTCGTCGTACGCGCCGGGAAAATCATCGCCCGCGCATTCAACCAGGTCGAAGAGCTGAAGGATGCGACGGCGCACGCGGAGATGCTGGCGCTCACGCAGGCGGAAAATGCCGTCGGCGACTGGCGGCTGACGGACTGCACATTATATGTGACCAAGGAACCCTGCCCGATGTGCGCCGGGGCGATTGTCCACACGCGGTTGCTGCGGGTCGTCTTCGGCGCGGGCGACGCCAAAGGCGGCGCAGCGGGCGGAGCGTTAAACCTGTTGCAATTCCCGACGCTCAACCACCATTGCGAAATCACCTCCGGCGTCAGATTGGAGGAATGCCGGTCGCTGTTAAAAACCTTTTTCCAGGACCAGCGGGTGGCGAAAAAGTAACTCCGCGATTAAAAATAGAAAAGGCGTCCCTTGCGGGACGCCTTGCTTTTTTCTCAACCGTTCAGTTGATGAAATTGATCGCGCACTGGGTCGTGTTCGTCGAGTTGAGCAGATAGGTGTGCAACCCCGTAACCGTGGCGGACTGCACGCTGCCGTCCGTCAACAGCAGGTTGCCAAGCTTCTGGTGCAGATCATTCTGCGTCCACGCCCAGTTTCCATTTGCAGAAGCAGCCCAGGCGTTGGCGTTGATCGTGATGAAGGTGTTGCAAGCCGCGTTAACTTCGGAGGTGCTGGTAGCA
>DATHOG010000029.1:0-31974 GCA_035485115.1 Candidatus Sulfotelmatobacter sp.
GCGAAGCGCGTCTCGATGAACCGCTTGTTGAAGGTGAACTTGCCGCGCGGATAAATTTGCGGCTCGGGTTTCTTCGGGGCGGTGCTGGCGGCATCGGTTTTCCACGAAGCTTCGGCGATCTGGATTTGCTCCTGTTGCTGTGCAGCCACCACTTCGGTCGCCAGTTCCTCGGCCTCCTTCTGTTCCGCAGAAACTTCGACTTTCACCGGCAACCAAAGAAAAATAACCGGCGCGATGACCGGCAACACCGCCGCCGCACCCATGACCTGCACTGCGGAACGCGCCTTGACGATGGAGATTTCATATGCTGCAAACAGGTTCGCCCCATAAAGCACAAACAAAATGAACAAGCCCACGGATGACTTAAAAAAACCCGCGAACACGGACGGATTTTGCGGGCGCTCCAGACGGGTTACGGGATGGACCGGAATCTCCGCCTTTTGCGGACGCACCGCGGCATCCGGTTCGATAAATGGTTCCGCGAGCGGTTTGATTTTAGGGTCGGCGGCAAGATGTTTGAGCGTGTCCTGTGAGAACCGCGCCCACGCGATGTTCGTGTAAGTATCGTCCGACAAGTGAAACATGATGCCGATGTCGTCCGACTTCACGATATCACCCGCCAGCGAACCGCCATCCGTCAGATTAAACGTGTCCGCAAAAACTGGCGGCACAATGACGGCCAGCCAGAGACAAAAAATGAAAAGAATTTTGCGCACGACAATTTTCTAGCAGAGCGGAAGAAACGACGAAAGCAAATTCGGCGGCTGGTGCCCCGGCACGGACTCGAACCGTGAACCAATTGATTAAGAGTCAACTGCTCTACCAATTGAGCTACCGAGGCGACCACCGACGGCGCAAAAATAGCGCCGAAAAGGACGTGAAATTTATCAAACTTTTTCGTTCCCGCAAGCGCGGATTTTAGCAAAGAAAAAGCGGCGCGAACTTTCGTCCGCGCCGCCCTGCCCGGTTCCTCCACTGGAATCGGATATTATTTCTTTTTCTTGCCGCCGGTCGTCGGAACCGTGTTGACGGTTTGCAGAATGCGGCCCGCGATCTTGTAAGGGTCGCCCTGGGAGTTCGGACGGCGGTCTTCGAGATAACCTTTGTAATCGTTTTCCACGAAGCTGTGCGGGACGCGGACGGACGCGCCGCGGTTGGCTATGCCATAGTTGAACTTGTCGATGGACTGGGTTTCATGCAGGCCGGTGAGGCGCAGATGATTGTCCGGTCCATAGACCGCGATGTGCTCATTCTTGTATTTGTCGAACGCGGCCATGAGCGCTTCAAAGTATTCCTTGCCGCCGACTTCGCGCATATGCGTCGTCGAGAAGTTGGAATGCATGCCGGAACCGTTCCAATCCACATCCTTGCCGAGCGGCTTGCAATGAAAGTTCACATCGACCCCATATTTTTCGCAAAGGCGCATGAGCAGGTAACGCGCGACCCAGACCTGATCGGCGGCGTTCTTGGAACCTTTGCCGAAGATCTGGAATTCCCACTGGCCCTTCGCCACTTCGGCGTTGATGCCTTCGTGGTTGATGCCGGCGGCCAGACAGAGCTCAAGGTGCTTGTCCACGATTTCGCGGGCGATGCAGCCGACGGAATCATAACCGACGCCGGTGTAATAAAGACCTTGCGGATATGGGAAGCCGCCACCGCACGGGAAGCCCAACGGCTTGCCGTCTTTGAAAAGGAAATATTCCTGTTCAAAACCAAACCACGCGCCGGGATCATCGGGAATGGTTGCGCGACCATTGCTTGGATGCGGCGTCTTTTTGTCCGGCATGAAAACTTCGCACATGACGATTGCGCAGTTTGCGCCACGGGCAACGTCGGGATAGACGGCCACGGGCTTGAGCATGCAATCAGAACTGCGGCCTTCGGCCTGACGGGTCGAACTGCCGTCGAAGCCCCACCAGGGAAGTTCTTCGAGTTTCGGGAAGCTCTTGAAGTCTTTGACTTGCGTCTTGCCGCGGAGGTTGGCGACGGGTTCATAACCGTCGAGCCAGAGGTATTCGAGGATGTATTTTGCCATTGTGGTGATGATGGTTTGTGTTTACGAACAGGCGGGTCATTCCAACATGAAATCTAGCCTGTGATGCGCGAGTTTTTAGCAGGGCGGGTGCCATGCCGCAAGATTTTTGCACGGTAAATTATGCACAGTTTGATTTACCGCATGGCTGCTGGTCTTTTTTCATTCTGGTCATTTCCGCAATAATGGTTCTCCAAGCATATTGGCGAAATTTTTCTGTCGATATTTTGCCGCCCTGTGCAAAAGTAACACCGTGCTGACCGCCAAAGACACCTTGCGCGCGACCGTGAAACTGAGTTTTGACGGGCGCGTGTTCAAAACGTATCACGGCCCGAACGCACATGAGCGGTTTGAAAGAGAAGTGCAGGTATTGAAATTCCTGGCCAAACGCGGATGTCCGTTCGTGCCGCGCCTGCTGGAAGCGGATGTAAAAATCCCCCGCATTGTCACCACCAATTGCGGCCAGCGGGTGGAAAAATTGGACGACGCGCGGCGCGATGAACTGTTCGCCGAACTGGAACAATTCGGCGTGCGCCACGACGACCCGGACATTCGCAATGTCACCTACCGTTTTTCCGACGGCCGGTTTTGTTTGATTGATTTCGAGTTCGCCACCATTTTACCGGCGGGCAAATCGCCCGCTTCCTCGTCGTCTTCATGAATCAAAATGTGAAGATGCACCTGGGGAGGATGATACCAACGATTACTTGATGAAATCCGTTACCAAAAAACCCGCCCCCCTGCTCCGCTGGTCCGGCTGCACGGACATCGGCAAGGTCCGCAAGAACAACGAGGACTCCTTTCTCGGCCTGTGCTTCGATGCCCGCGAAGCACACCGGCTTGGAAAATTAGGTGAAGCTTCGACCATGGAATATTCCTTCGCTTTTGCCGTATGCGACGGCATGGGCGGCGCAAAGGCGGGCGAATACGCCAGCAATATCGCCGTGGAAAAAATCACCCGGCTGCTGCCGCGTTTCAACCCGCCGCCATCCGGCGATCCTGAAAAATCGCACACCGAAACACTCGCGGAACTTTTTTTCCAGATCCATCGCGCGCTGGTTTATCTCGGCGGCAGCTACGATGAGATTGAAGGCATGCAGACCACCATGAGCCTCGCCTGGTTTGCGCACGGCTGGATGTATTTCGGCCACATCGGTGACAGCCGCATTTATCACCTCCCACGCCGCTCGGACGAAATCAAGCAGCTCACGTCCGACGACACGTTTGTCGGCTGGCTGTTGCGCAACGGCCAGATCAACGAATACGAGGCGCGCACACATCCGCGCCGTAACGTGCTGCAACGCGCGCTCGGCGGGCAAAACCAGTTCGTCACACCCCACACCGGCGCCGTGAAGTGTGAACGTGGCGATTTTTTCCTGATCTGCACAGATGGACTGTACGAAGGGCTCTTTGATCATGCGCTGGTCGAATTATTGCGCACTGACGCGAAGAAATTCACGACCACGACCGCCGCCCTGCTGGTGGACGCCTCCGTCCAAAACTCCGGGCGCGACAACACGACGGCGGTGGTGGTGGAAATTATCTGACCATCCTGATCCACGCCCCCAATTGACGTTAGGACAGGTTGATTTGGAAAATGAAAAAACGGCGGGCAACTTGCGTTGCCCGCCGTGTGTTCGGTTCCTCCGAATGTTTCTTAGTTGTGGTAAGCCACTTCGCCGTGTTCGCTTTCGTCGAGACCGGTGATTTCGACTTCTTCCGTCGGACGCAGACCCACCAACAGCTTGGTGATGAATGCTATTACCACGGTGCCGACCACGCTCAAGACGATGGTGATGGCCACGGCCTTGATCTGCTCTTTCACGAGCGGCTGGGTGAGCGTGTCATTGACGTATTTAACGGTGCCGGCATTCAGTATGGCACCGAAGTTCGGGTTCGCCGCGTTACGAGCGAGCATACCGGTCATGATCGCACCGGTCGCACCACCGATGGCGTGAACGCCGAAGGTGTCGAGCGCGTCGTCGTAGCCGAACCAGGCCTTGACCTTGTAGCACATGAACCAGCAGATGGTACCGGCGGCGATGCCGATCCAAATCGAGCCCTGGGGCGTGATGTAACCGCAGGCGGGCGTAATCACGACGAGGCCGGCGACCGCACCGGAACAGAATCCGAGCACGCTCGGCTTGCCTTTGACAATCCATTCCCACATCGGCCAGACGAAGGACGCAACCGCCGTCGCAATGGTCGTGGTGGTGAAGGCGTTGGCGGCAATCACGTCGCCGGCGAGTGCCGAACCTGAGTTGAAGCCATACCAGCCAACCCACAGCATGCCGGTACCGATGAACGTCAGCACCAAGTTATGCGGCGCGAAGTTTTCTTTGCCGAAGCCTTTGCGTTTGCCAAGGATCAGTGCGAGCGTCAGCGCCGAGAAGCCGGAGGTCATGTGCACCACCGTGCCGCCCGCGAAGTCCATTGCGTGGATGGTGGCGCCGGCGTTCCATACGCCGTTCATATAACCGTTGATGCCCCAGACCGCATGGCCCTGGGTGAAATAAACGATTATCATCCATAGCGTCATAAACACGAAGATGGCCTTGAACTTCATGCGTTCCGCGATGGAACCGATGATGAGCGCGGGCGTGATGATGGCGAACATCAACTGGAACATGCAAACGACGTTTTCCGAAACCCAGTAGGAGTAATTTCCATTGGGCGCGGAGGTGACGTTGTTCAGCATCCAGCAAACCTTCGGGCTGCCGACCCAGCCGGATACTGCGTCTTCAGTCTTCATGGCTGCCATGCGCGCGACCGGGTCTGTGCCGCCTGTGCCGGAGCCGCCGAAGATCATGCCGTAGCCGACGAACACCCAGAGGATGGTCACGAGGCCGGTGATCAGGAAGCACTGGGCGAGGACGGACAGCACGTTCTTGCTGCGCACCATGCCGCCGTAGAACAGCGCCAGGCCGGGCAGCGTCATAAACAACACCAACGCTGTACTGGCCAGCAACCATGCGTTATGGCCGGCACCGGGATATGAAACATTTGCCCCCGTGCTATTGGTGAGACTCAGGTTGATGATGGACGGATTTCCTGTAAGGTTCACCGTCCAGTTGCCGTTGGTATCCTGAAGCGGAGTGCAGGGATTGCCGTTTTGGAAATACGCTTCGACGGATTCAAGGCGTTGCTCGATGGACGGCGCGTTCGTCGGCGCGGGAGCAGCGGGAGCCGCAGCCACAGCGTTGGTCGTCGCTGCCGCCGCATTGGTGGCCGCCGCCGCCGCGTTGGTGTCATCCGCGCGGACGGTGAGCGCGCCGAGCGCGGTCACGGCCATCAGGGCAAGGGTCAATAATTGTTTTTTCATGTTTGGTCGTGTGAAATTTTCTGGTTTGGGTTTAGTTGCTGGCGCTCAAGGTTGCGTTCGTATCCAGACCCGCGACCGAAACGGCGTTCGTGTCCAGGCTGGAAACCGGCAGCGCAATCGTGGCCGCCGCCAGGTTGTTGGTCGAGGCCGGGGCGGAATTGGTGCTGGTGTCATCCGCACGGAGTGACAGCGCGCCAAGACCGGCAATCGCTGCCAGGGCAAGGGTGAAGGTTAATTTTTTCATTTTAGTTTTTGTTGAGTGAGGTTCGAGTTGGTTGGGATCAAACAGCCGCGTCGCCCTTCTCTTCGGTGCGAATGCGGATGACTTCTTCGACCGAGCCGACGAATACCTTGCCGTCGCCGATCTTGCCGGTCTTCGCGGCCTTGATGATCGCACCCACGGCGGCGTCCTTCTGGCCGTCCGCGATGACGAGTTCGATTTTGATCTTGGGCAGGAAGTCCACGGTGTATTCACTGCCGCGGTAGATTTCGGTGTGGCCCTTTTGCCGGCCAAACCCCTTGACCTCGCTGACGGTCATGCCTTCGATGCCGATTTCGGCAAGGGCGTCTTTGACCTCCTCGAGCTTGAACGGTTTGATGATCGCTTCGATTTTTTTCATAGTTTTGGTTTTGCGCTGCGTTCCGTGCCAGCGTTTGCACAACTGCGCACGGATCTTTCCGCGCTGCTGGCCGTCGCCATCTAGCAGCGGCGATGCCAGCCGCCGAAAATGTTCTTCACAGCCTCACAAAACCATTTATTTAAAAGGGGAATTTCATTTGATGAATTTTTTTAGACACCAACCCGATGCTCCTCTCCTGTTTCCTTTTGTTCAGTAAAGAAATTTTTAACCAACCATTTCTTGTCAGACTGGAGCCGTTGTCGAAATACAGCCACTTGCCGTGTATTCATCCGTACCATTCAACTTGTTTAACCTTCACACTCTGATATTTTCCAATCCGGCGGGCGTTTGGCGCAGCGGTTAGCGCATCTCGTTTACACCGAGGTGGTCGGGGGTTCGAATCCCTCAACGCCCACCAGCCTTCGCTGAATGAAGTGAAGCGAAGGCTGCCGCGCCGCAGCGCAGCGCAGGCGGGCCAAATCCAAGACCGCCGGGAGCTACGGCTCGGCAAGCCAGTCTTCGTTTTCGAACTAACACGCGACAAGCTAACTGACGGCTTCACTTCCCTTGAACAAACGACGACAGGCAATGTCTCATTCCCAGGAATATCCATTTCCATGCCGTGCACAATGGATTTCCCAGCCAGACGGCACCGTGGAAAATCAAAAAAGATTGCCTGCTTTTTGTTCCCGCGGAGATAAATAATTAGATACATGGCCTAATAATTTCTGGCGGCATCCGTCATTTACATTAAATTCCATCTATGCAGAACCGGCGCTTTCGTCCCTTGATCTTCGCCGCCCTCGCGCTCGTCGCCGTCTGGATTGTGGCGCTCATCATTTTTCATTTCGCCGCCAAAACCAGGGTGACGGCGGAAAAAATGGAAAACTACGCCGCGTCCGTGGACCTCGACCAACTTTCCGGCGATGCCCGTGCCAAGGCCATCAACGATTTAGCCGACATGGCCAACCTGCTCTCCTTCGATGAACGCCAGAAATGGCGCCGGGACGACCTCTGGCGCAAATGGTTTGCCGCCATGACCGAAAAGGAAAAATTGGACTTCATCAATAAAACGCTGCCGACGGGCATCCAACAAATGCTCGATGCCTACAGCAAATTGTCCGACGACCAGCGCAAGCACATCGTGGACAACTCCCTCAAACGCATGCAACAGGATGGCCCGAACAACGCCGACGGCGGCTTCGACAAAAATGGCGCGCCGCAGTTAAGCCCCGAACTTGAGCAACAAGTCCGCGACCTCGGTGTGCAGCAGCTTTACCTCAACAGCTCCGCCGAAACCAAGGCCGAGCTGCAACCGTTGCTCGAACAGATGCAGCGACAGGTCCAAAATAATCCGCGATGAACCATGTTTTTCCGCCGCGCGTTCACGCTCATCGAATTGCTGGTGGTCATCGCCATCATTGCCATTCTCGCCGCGCTGCTGCTGCCCGCGCTGTCACGCGCGAAGGAACGCGCCCGCACCGCCGCCTGCCTGAGCAACCTGCACCAGATGGGGGTTGCTTTGCAGATTTACGTGGATGAAAACCACAACCACCTGCCCGTGATGTATGACCGGACGACCAACTCCGTCGGCACCAACGTGCAGCCGTCCGTTGACCTCGTGCTGACGAACCAGCTCGGCTCGCCGAATATTTTGCGCTGCCCTTCCGACAACAAAATGATCTTTGAGACGACCGGCTCCAGCTATTCGTGGAACGTCCTGCTCAACGGCCAGGATGCCAGCAGTCCAAAACAATTCGGCGCGCCCACACCGGTGAACACCATCCCCGTATTCTTTGACAAGGAGGCATTCCACGCCGCGAACGGCCCGAATCATGGCGTGAACTTTCTCTACGCCGACCAGCACATCCGGAATTTCTTTGAATCGCCATGATCTCGCTCCGCAACGTCCAAAAAATTTTCGGCACCCGGCCGGCGGTCGAGAATCTCGACCTCGAGGTGTCCCGCGGCGAAATTTTCGGACTGCTCGGCCACAACGGGGCCGGCAAAAGCACCGCCATCGGCATGATGCTCGGACAGGTCTGGCCGACCGCCGGGGAGATCCGGATTTGCAGCCATGATGTGACCGCCCGCCGCCAGGACGCCCTCCAAAAAGTCGGTGCCATCTTCGAGTCGCCCGTCTTTTACGATTATTTGAGCGGCTGGCGGAATCTCGAAATCCTGAGCCACTACACCGCCCCCACCTCCAAAAAAAGGATCGCCGAGGTGATCGAATGGGTCGGCCTGACCGGCCGCGAAAAATCCAAGGTCAAAACCTACTCGCACGGCATGCGGGCGCGCCTCGCGCTCGCACAGGCCCTGTTGCCCCAGCCGGAACTGTTGATCCTGGATGAACCAAGCGACGGCCTCGACCCCGAAGGCATCCATGAGATGCGCCAGACGATCTTGCGGCTCCACAAGGAATTCAGCCTTACCATTCTGTTGTCGTCGCATCTGCTCAACGAGGTCGAACAGCTTTGCACGCGCATCGCCGTGCTGAACCATGGCAAAAAGGTTTTTGACGGCACCATCGCCACGGCCACTAAAAATCAAAACTGGACCCGCTTGCGGACGAGCGATTTCGAGCTTGCAACGGAAAAGTTGCGCGGCGCGAAATTCATCCGCGACACGCGCGATGGGAATCTGATCGCCTTGAACGAGAACGTCGGCACGGACGAGGTGGTGCGCCTTCTGGTTGCAGAAAAGATTTCCGTCTTCGAGATCGCGCCGCACCAGGAAACGCTCGAGGACTTTTACCTGACACTCATGAATAAAAACTGACCCATGTTCTTTTATCAGCTTAAAAACGAACTATGGAAGCTCTTCGGCAAGAAGCGCACCTACATCGGTTTCTCAATGTTGCTGCTTGCGCAGCTCATCATTATTTTAATGCTGCGCTTCTACCCGCCCGCGCATCGTGGACTGACCCATAGCATCGAGGCCAGCGGCTTTTTCGGCGCGCAATATATCTCCATGCTTACCATCGCGACCATCATGGCCTTTGTGCTCGCCTATACGCTATTGCCACTATACGTCGCGCTGGTTGGCGGCGACCTCGTAAGCAAGGAATACGAGGACGGCACACTGCGGATGATTTTGTCACGGCCCGTTTCGCGCGTAAGGCTGCTTTTTTTGAAGTGGCTTGCGGGCGTGGTGTTTTCGTTCGTGCTCGTCGTTTCGCTCGCGGCGGGCGGGCTGATTTTTTCCGGTCTAATGTTTCCCATCACCGGGGGCAGCTTCACCCAATTCCCGGATGATCCGACCAATATCGGCATCTTTCCCTTTCAAGAAGGGCTGCAACGGTTTTTGTTGGCGCACGCGTTCATGGTCTTGAAAGCCGTGACCATCATGAGCCTCGCCTTCATGTTTTCGTGCTTCAACATGAAGCCCGCTGCCGCCGCGATCCTCGCGCTCTCGATCATTTTGATCGACCGCATCCTGATGGAAATCCCCTTCTTCCACGATCTGAAGGAATATTTCCTGGGCCACTACCTGAACGCCTGGCAGACGTTTTATTTTCAGCACCTGTGGTACTGGCATCTCGTCGAATCCGCCGCCATGCTGTGCGCGTTCAGCCTGACGTTCCTCATCATCGGCCTCGCCGTCTTTCAGGTGCGGGACATCAAGTCCTGACGCGCGACAAAAAAAATCCACCGCTGGACAAATTTGTTTTCGTGTTTCCCCGTTTTAGTGGTTAAATTTTTTCCCGCGATGATCGAGTATCACAATTTGCTGCGGCACGTCCTGGATAATGGCCGGTTCAAGGCCGACCGCACCGGCACGGGAACCTATTCCGTCTTCGGCGCCCAGGCGCGGTTTGATTTGCGGAAAAACTTCCCCTGCCTGACCACCAAGAAGCTGCATCTCAAGTCCATCATCTACGAATTGCTCTGGTTTCTTCGCGGTGAAACGAACGTCCGCTGGCTGCAAGAACACGGCGTCACCATTTGGGACGAGTGGGCAAATAAGGAAACTGGGGAACTTGGCCCGGTTTATGGCAAACAATGGTGTGATTGGAAAACCGCCGATGGCCGCAGCCTCAACCAGATCGATTCCGTCATCGCGCAGATCAAAAAAAATCCCGACAGCCGCCGCCTCATCGTCAGCGCCTGGAACGTGGGTGAAATCGAACAGATGGCGCTGCCCCCGTGCCACCTGCTGTTCCAGTTTTTCGTGCAGGATGGCGAGTTGAGCTGCCAGCTATACCAGCGCAGCGCGGACCTGTTCCTCGGCGTGCCGTTCAACATCGCCAGTTATGCGCTGCTCACCATGATGGTCGCGCAGGTGTGCGACTTGAAACCGGGGGATTTTGTCCATACTTTCGGCGACCTGCACTTGTATTCCAACCATCTTGAACAGGCAAAATTACAGCTCTCGCGCGAACCGCGCCCGCTGCCGCAGATGAAAATCAATCCCGCGGTGCGCAATATCCACGATTTCAAGTTCGAGGATTTTGAACTGGTCGGCTACGACCCGCACCCGGGCATCAAGGCACCAATAGCAGTTTAATTTTGCCGGAATTTGGACGGTTAAGTGGAATTTTGAAATCCTAAAAGGATGAATGATTCAAAAAACAGCTTTGCCAGCCCGGAAAAAATATTCATCGGGACGCTGGTGATCGTGTTCGCCACGCTGGCGGCGTACTGGCCGGTTTTTTCGGCGGGGTTCATCTGGGACGATGATGCCTACGTGACCGGCAATACGCTTCTCACTGCGCCGGACGGCTGGTGGCGCATCTGGTTCTCCGCCCACTCACAATCGCAATATTTTCCCCTCGTCTATTCGACGCTGAGGTTGGAATACGCTGCGTGGAAGCTGAACCCTGTGGGCTACCACGTCGTGAACGTGTGCCTGCATATCGTCAATGCGTTGCTGGTGTGGAAACTGTTGCGCCGGTTCGCCGTGCCGGGCGCGTGGCTGGCCGCCGCGGTCTTCGCGCTCCATCCGGTGCAGGTGGAAACGGTCGCGTGGGTGACCGAATTGAAGAATACGGAATCGACCCTGTTCTACCTGCTTGCGCTGTTCATGTGGCTGGATTTTGCCGAAGGCAGGGGAAAATCCTTTTATGCGGCGGCACTTTTGTTCCTGCTGCTGGCATTGTTCGCCAAAACCACGGCCTGCACCTTCCCCGCGATCGCACTGTTGTTGCTCTGGATGCAGGGCGAAATCATCAACGGGAAACGCATTGCCCAGATCCTGCCATTTTTCGCCTTGGGTCTGGGCATGGGCTTGCTGTCCGTCTGGTGGGAAGACCACCTCGGAAACTACCAATCCCAATATCATCTGCTGGGCGGACCGGTTGAACGCGGGCTGGTCGCGTCTCATGCGTTATGTTTTTACGCCTGGAAGATTTTCCGCCCCGTGGATTTGACCTTCAGTTATCCGCACTGGGACATCAACGCCGCTGATTGGCACCAATATCTCTGGCCGGCAGCGTGTCTGGCCGTGGCCGGCGGCCTTTGGCTGGTTGGTCGTAAATACGGACGCCGCTTGCCGGCGGCGGCAATTTTTTTCGTCGCCGTGTTATCACCGATGCTTGGGTTCATCCCGCTTTACACATTTTATTTTTCCTTCGTCGCCGACCATTACCAATATTTTGCCTGTCTCGGCCCGATTACCCTCGCCATCGCCGTGGGCGTCAGTGTCCTGGAAAAAAATCCGTCGCTGGCGGGACCGGCCAAAATGTTTTCCGCCCTGTTAATTTTCGCACTGGCGTTTCTCACGTGGAGCCAATGCGCCATCTATAAAAATCTTGAGACGCTTTGGTCCGATACCTTGGCAAAAAATCCCGGTTCGTGGATGGCGCTTACCAATTTGGGCCGGCTGCGCGCCGATGCCGGCGATCTTGCTGGCGCCGGGGACTATTACCAGCGGTCCATCGCCGTCTTCCCCGGCAATGCCGCCACCCACTACGATTACGGCAATCTTTTTGCCCGCCAGAATAATTCCACCGCTGCGGCCGCCCAGTACGAAAAAGCGCTCGCCATCGACCCTGCCAACGCTGACGCCCATAACAACCTCGGTGCCATGCTGCTCCGGTTAAAACGCCCTGAAGACGCCGTGGCCCAATGCCAGGCTGCGATCGCCAGCAACCCCGTGATCGCCCGTTATCATTACAACTTCGGCACCGCGCTCCTGGCCACCGGGCAGACCAATGCCGCCATTGCAGAATTTCAAACCACGCTCCGGCTCGACCAGAATTTTAAACCCGCAAAAAACCGGTTGCGCGCGCTGAACGTAGAAGCACAATAGCAGCATGAAACACTTCAAGGCCATTGCCGCCATGTCGTTGAACCGCGTCATTGGCGCGGGTAACGCCATCCCGTGGCATCTGCCGGAGGATTTCAAATGGTTCAAGCAGGTCACGATGGGCCACGTCATCGTGATGGGGCGCAAAACGTTTGAAAGCATCGGCAAGCCCCTGCCCAACCGGAAAAATCTGGTGCTCACCAAGCATCCGCAGCGCCTCATCAAAAAAATGCCGGAGATCTTCGGCCAATACCACGAATGGCGCGGCGGGCAGCATTTGAAACGCGCGTATCAATTCCATTTCTCCAAGCTTGGCGAAAAAGTGGAGACGGAAATCTTCATCTTCAAAACCCTGGACAAGCTTGACCCGGACGAATTTCCGAACGACATCTTCATCTGCGGCGGTGCGCAGATTTATGAGCAGGCCCTGTCCCGCTGCTCGGATCTGTATCTGACCGTCGTGAAACGCGAAATTGAAAATGGCGACGCCTTCTTTCCGCCCTTCGAGGACAAATTCGTTCTGAAGGAAACCCTCCGCGACGGCCTGGACTTTTCCATCCTGCATTACCGGCACAAGTCGTTAAATCGTTAAGGCATTAAAAAAGCGAGGATTTTATCAGTATAAACCCCTGCAAGGTTGGCTCTCAAAATAAAATTATTTTGGGCACACTGGTCATCGTGTTCGCTACGCTGGCGGCGTATTGGCCGGTTTATTCGGCGGGGTTCATCTGGGATGACGACGTGTATGTGACGAACAATCCGTTGCTCACCACGCCGGACGGCTGGCAGCACATCTGGTTTTCCGCCCATGCGCAGTCGCAATACTTTCCGCTCGTTTATTCGACGATGCGGCTGGAATACGACTTGTGGAAGCTGAATCCGATCGGTTATCACGTAGTGAACGTATGCCTGCATATCGTCAACGCGCTCCTGGTGTGGAAACTGTTGCGCCGGTTCGCCGTGCCGGGCGCATGGCTGGCCGCCGCAGTCTTCGCGCTCCATCCGGTGCAGGTAGAAACCGTCGCCTGGGTGACCGAATTAAAAAACACGGAATCCACCTTGTTCTATCTGCTCGCGCTGTTCGCGTGGCTGGATTTCGCCGGCGGAAAAGGAAGGCAGTTCTATGCCGCTACGATTTTGTTCCTCATGCTGGCGCTGTTCGCCAAGACGACGGCCTGCACGTTTCCGGCGGTCGCTTTGCTGTTGTTGTGGATGCAAGGGGACGCGTTTGGCTTGCGGCGCATCGTGCAGACCCTGCCGTTTTTCGCGCTGGGCTTGGGCATGGGGTTCATATCGGTTTGGTGGGAAAAACATCTGGGACACTACCAATCTGGATTTCACCTGTTGGGCGGCCCGTTGGAACGCGTATTGATCGCTTCTCATGCGTTGTGCTTTTACGTGGGGAAGATTTTTTTGCCGGTGGACCTGACGTTCAGCTACCCGCACTGGAATATAAACCCTGCCGACTGGCTGCAATATCTCTGGCCGGCGGGTTGCGTGGTTGTCGCCGCCGCGCTATGGCTGGCGATAAGAAAATTTGGGAGACGTCCGACGGCAGCAATGATTTTCTTTGCCACGGTGCTGGGGCCGATGCTCGGATTCGTGCCGCTCTACACGTTTTATTATTCCTACGTGGCCGACCATTACCAATACTTTGCCTGTCTCGGCCCGATCACTTTGGTCATCGCGGTTGTTGCCGTTCACTTGAATAAAAACCCCGGCCTCGCCGGGCCGGGCAAGGCGCTTGCGGCCCTTGTCCTCGTCGTCCTGGCCGCACTCACCTGGCAGCAATGCGCCATCTACAAAAATCTGGAGACACTCTGGACCGATACCTTGAAAAAAAATCCGGGGTCATGGATGGCGCATATCAATCTGGGCAGCATGCACGCCGATGCCGGTGATTTTGCCGACGCTGAAGACCATTATCGGCAGGCTGTCGCTATTTTCCCGGACAATCCCTACATCCATTACAATTACGCCAATCTTTTTGCCCGTCATGGTGATCTTACCAACGCGGTCGCGGAGTATGAAAATGCGGTTGCCCTTGACCCCGGTTATTCCGATGCCTACAACAACCTCGGCGCCATGCTGATGAAGCTAAAACGCCCCGAAGAGGCGGTGTCGCATTACCAGGCTGCGGTCAACATCAGTCCGGACGTGGCCCATTATCATTACAACCTCGGCAATGCATTGCTGGCTACCGGGCAGACCGGTGCCGCCATTACGGAGTTCCAAACCACCCTCCGGCTTGACCCGGAATTTACTCCGGCAAAAAATCGGTTGCACGCTTTGGGCGTCGAAGCACATTAAGAGCATAAAACCCCTAAAGACCATTGTAGCCATTAAATCGTTAAAGCGGGGAACGAAGCGTCGCTTCCATTTCAAACCACACCAGCACTCTGTTTTCTGGCAGCTCGTACATTTTTCAAGACCTTCGTCGCCCATTTAACGTACTGATGACCTGTCGAGAGTTGCTCAAGCTCGATGTCACGTCCCGATGTTCTTTCCCAAGCATTGTCGCGGGAATAAAGCTGAAACTTCCTACCGCCTGACCTTATGTCGGCTGTCCAAAAAATTTGAACCTCCAGTCTGTAGTACGCCAATAAAAAACCGGCGGACTGTTGCCAGTCCGCCGGTTTGAATTCTTCCGGAATTAAAATTATTCCTTGTCCGCGACCTTGACGTCGTCGAGCGCGTCGAAGGCGTGTTGCAACGCCACGAGGTCTTCGCCCGGCTTGAGTGAATCAAGGATCTTCTGCTCTTCCTTGATCTGCTCGTCGGTGTAGCTGGCGGCCTTGATGGACAGGCCGATGCGGCGTTCATTCTTGTCAATCTTGATGACACGCGCGCTCACGTCCTGGCCGACCTTGAGCACGTTCTTGATCTTCTCCACGCGTTCCTCGCTGATCTGCGAGATATGGACGAGACCATCGATCTCGTGCTGCAGGCCCACGAAGGCACCGAAGCTCGCGAGCTTCGTGACCTTGCCCTGCACGAGGTCGCCGACCTTGTAGAGCTTCTCGATTTGTGCCCACGGATCGATTTCGAGCTGCTTCATGCCGAGCGCGATGCGCTGGGCGGACTTGTCCACTTCGAGCACGTTGGCCTCGACTTCGTCGCCCTTCTTGAGCATTTCGGAAGGATGATTGATCTTGCGCGTCCAGGACATGTCGGAGACGTGCACCATGCCGTCGATGCCTTCTTCGAGTTCGACGAACGCACCGTAGCTAGTGAGGTTGCGGACCTTGCCCTTGACCTTCTGGCCGACGGCATATTTCTGCTCGGCGGTGTCCCATGGATTGCCTTCGAGCTGGCGGATGCCGAGGGAAATCTTCTGCTCGTCGCGGTTGATACCGAGGACGACCGCTTCGATCTCCTGGTCCTGCTTGAGCACGTCGCTCGGTTTGGCGACCCGCTTGGTCCAGGAAAGTTCCGTGACGTGCACGAGACCTTCGACACCGGGTTCGAGCTGCACAAACGCGCCGTAAGGCATGAGCGAGACGACCTTGCCCTTGACCTTGGTGCCGATGGGGAATTTCGCTTCGATGTTGTCCCAGGGATTGGCCATCTTCTGCTTGAGGCCGAGGCTGACGCGTTCCTTTTCCTTGTTCACGTCGAGCACCACCACGTCGAGTTCCTGGCCGACCTTCAAGATTTCCGAGGGATGGTTCAAGCGGCCCCAGCTCATGTCCGTGATGTGGAGCAGACCGTCGAGGCCGTTCAAATCGATGAACGCGCCGAAATCGGTGATGTTCTTGACCGTGCCCTTGCGGATATCGCCGGGCGTCATCTCCAGGAGGAGCTTGCCGCGCTTCTCATTGCGCTCGGCCTCGATGAGTTCGCGGCGCGACAGGACGATGTTCTGGCGATCCTGGTTGATCTTGACGACCTTGAATTCGTAGCTGTTGCCCACGAACGATTGCAAATTCTTCGGCGTGATCACGTCCAATTGGGACGACGGCAAAAATGCCTCAACACCCACGTTGACGATGAGACCGCCCTTGACGACCGCCTTGACCTTGCCGGTGACGCGGCCGCCTTCGTTGCAAATCGAGAGGATGCGTTCCCAGTTCTTTTTGAACTCCGCCTTTTCATGCGAGAGGACGACCGTGCCGTCCTTGTTTTCCAGCTTCTCGATCAGCACATCGATCTCCGAGCCTGCCACGGCAGCATCGGGTTCGAGAAATTCATTCAGCGGGACGACGCCTTCGCTTTTGTAGCCGATGTCCACGAGCACTTCTTTGTTGCGGACTTCGATGATCCTGCCCTTGACGATTTCACCGGCGGTGAAATTCTGCGCGCTGGACTTCAGCGCTTCTTCCATGGTGAGCATAATTGCTTTTCTAACTGCGGGAGCTTTTTCATTCCACACGATGGTGGAACTTGAAGACTCCATTGCCTAAACCCAAAGACTTCCGAGCAACGGAGGTTAAAGGTTAGGTTGTTGGTTAACGGTTTTTTCTCAGCCTCAATGAACGTCCGCACACGCGGCGTTCAGGCAGTATCAATGATATGGGAATCGCCAGATATGGCAAGCAGGAAAAATGGTCGGGGCGGTGAGAATCGAACTCACGACCTCTTGTACCCGAAACAAGCGCGCTACCAGGCTACGCTACGCCCCGAACCAAATAAATTTCAACCGCTTTGATAGGACGGTCAAAAAGTGGGTTGAGTCTGCCCTGATTTCACCAAAGAGCAAGCTAATTGTCGCTCACTTATCAGCTTATGAGCGCCACCAAGTCCGAAAAAATAAATTCTCAGACGTGCTGGACGAGGTCTTTCGTTTCGTAACGCACCTTGGCCAGGGTCGCATACTTGTCGGACGCGGCACGGTAACCGAGGGCGCAGGCGACGACGGTTTGGTAGCCCGTGCCTTCGAGTTTCAGGATCTTGTCATATTCCGCCGGTGCGAGGCCTTCCATCGGACATGCGTCCACGCCGAGAACGGCGGCGCAGGTCATCAGGTTGCCGAGCGCGATGTAGGTCTGGCGCGTCGCCCATTCATGCGCAATCTTTCCGCGCGGGCCGTTGACGACGTCCTTGACCATCATGTTCCAATATGGGGTCATGGACTCCGCCGGCACCCCGCGCACGGCGCTGATGCGCGCGATGAGCTTGTCCACATCCGCCTGCTTCATGTCTGTGCGCGCGAGGAAAACGACATAATGCGAGCAGTCCACGACCTGTTTCTGCCCCCACGACTGCGGCAGCAACGCCGCGCGGATGGCGGGACTCTGTACGACCAGAAATTTGTACGGCTGCAAGCCATAGCTCGTCGGCGTGAGCACGAGTGATTTTTCCAGCGCATCCCAGACATCGGCGGGAATTTTTTTGGTGGCGTCGAAGGCCTTGGTGGCGTAGCGCCAGTTCAAGGCGTCGAGTAATGATTGGGTGGTGCTCATAAAAACGTCCGCAAAAATTGCATAGTGGCGGCAAAATGCAATTTTTTCTTCGCACTAAAAAAATTTCCGCCAGAATCAACCCGTGCCTTTACCCGACCTCCGCATCCGGCGCGCGACCGTGGACGACCTCCCCGCGCTGCGCGCCGTCTGGCTTTCGATGCAGCTCGACGCGGCGGCGCTGGAAAATCGACTGACCGAATTTCAAATCGCGGAACGCGGCGGGGAAGTCGTGGGCGCGGTCGCTTTTCAGATCATCCGCACCGCCGGCCTGATGCACAGCGAGGGTTATTCTGATTTCTCCGTGGCGGACGAGGCGCGCAAGCTGTTTTGGGAGCGCCTGCAAAACCTGGCGGCAAACCACGGTGTCTTCCGGCTGTGGACGCAGGAAAATTCGCCCTTCTGGCTGCGCTGGGGGTTTCAACCCGCTGGCGAAGAAGATCTTGCGCGCCTGCCGGACGAATGGAAAAAAAACGAGGACCGGCTTGGCGCGCCGGCGCAAAGCAGAGGCGGCTGGTTCACCCTGGAACTCAAAAATGAAGCCCTGGTGACCGCCGCGCTGGAAAAACACTATGGGGAATTCTCCGCCCGGGAAAAACGCCAGTCCATCGAATCCGCCGCCCGCGCGAAAAATTTTTCCAACCTGATCGCCGTGTTCTTTTTTATCATCGGATTCGGAGCCATCGGTTTCGCCATATGGCTCTTCCTCCGGTTCAAAGCCTCAGGGCATTGATACCGTCAAAGTGGCGGGTCTCCCTGCGGACCGAAAATTTATTTCGCAACCGGCAATTGAAATTCGTCCGCGTGATATGAACTGCGGACCATCGGCCCGCTCGCTACATGGAGAAAGCCCAATTCCCGCGCTACGCGACCCAAGGCGGCGAATTGCTCCGGAGTGACAAACTCGACCACCGGCAGATGCCGCAAGGTTGGCTGCAGATACTGGCCGAGCGTGAGAAGGTCGCAGCGGGCCACGCGCAAATCTTCCATCGCCACCACGATTTCCTCCTGGGTCTCGCCCAGGCCGAGCATGATGCCGGACTTCGTGTAAATCGTGTCGCCGCGCTTTTCCTTCACTTTTTTCAAGACGCTCAAGCTGCGGTCGTAAGTGGCGCGGTGCCGGACCTCCGGCGTCAAACGGCGGACCGTTTCCAAATTGTGATTATAGATGTGTGGATTCGCCGCGAGTACATTCTCAATACACGTATCGTTGTCCAAAAAGTCCGGCACCAGCACCTCGATGACGATCCCCGGATTCAGCTCGCGTACTTTTTCGATGGTCTGCCGGAAATGTTCCGCGCCACCATCCTTCAAATCGTCACGGGCGACGGCGGTGATGACCACATGTTTCAATTTCATCCGGCGCGTTGCCTCGGCCACGCGCAAAGGTTCGTCCCCTTCGAGCGGCAGGGGTTTGGCCGTGCTGACGGCACAAAAGCCGCACGCGCGTGTGCAGCGGTCGCCGGCGATCATGAACGTGGCCGTACCCTTGGACCAGCATTCCCAATGGTTCGGGCATTTGGCGCTTTCGCAGACCGTGTGCAGCTTGAGTTCGCCCAGCAGCGAGCGGGTGCGTGAAAAAGTGTCGGAGGTCGGCAGCGTGATGCGCAGCCATTCCGGCAAGCGCGGGCGTGCTCCGTTGGATCGCTGGATCGTTGAATCGGTTGTTGGCGTTGGCGAACTCATTTTAATTCCGGCGAAAAAATTCTATCACGATGCAACGATTTAACAATTCAACGTTTTAACGATTCCTGAAATTTTTAATCCAGTTTCTTCACCCAGATGTTTCTCACATATAATTCGCAGGTCGATTCCAGCTCGATGCCGAACAGCCCCGGCCGGTTGTTCGACGACTCCGGGTCGTCATCCACCAATACCACCATCAATTGTCCGTTCACGATGTGGATAAAAGTTCCGCCCCGCGCAATGACCGTATATTGGTTCCAGTCGTTGGTCTTGACGAGATCACCAAGCGCCTTCCGGTCGCCGATGTTGCCCATGAGCATTTTTTTGGACGCGCCATAGCATTCCACCACCTGCCCGCGCCAGGCAATGATGCGCATGGATGTGTTCTCGGAATAAAATTGCCCGGTATAAATCTGGCTTGGCCAAAAATCCGCCTGCGGCCCGGTCATCATCCAATCAAGATTGACCGGTCCGGCGTTCGAAATGACGGTCGGAGAGATCGGCACCAGCCAAGGAACACCCGTCTGGCTGCGGTATTGAAAACCGCTGCCGCCCTTGCCCACGACTTTCATCTCGAATTTCAACGTAAAATCCTTCGCCTTTAGGTCGTGATAAACCAGATAGGTATTGCCGCTGGGATTTTGCCGGGTGGATTCGCCGACAATCGCACCGTCTTCCACCCGCCAAAATTTTGGATGGCCATCCCACCCCTTGAGGCTCGTGCCGTCAAAGAGGGATATGTAGCCATCGTGATTGGAGAAATCCAGCGGGTCGGGTTCCGTAAAATGCATCCGCGGATGCGCGTTGGTCTGGCTGCCGGTGTTGTCGGCGACAGCATTTGTTCCAACCGTGGTTTCCGCTGAATATAGAATTGAACCCGTGAAACAAAGGAGGACGGCGAGCACTGTGCGGAGTGGTTTCACTTTTGCTTTATCTTCTCGAAAAATCCGGGCAATTGTTCCGGCCCGAAATCGGCCAGGATTTTTTCATCCACGTCGAGCACCGGCGCGTAGGTCTGGCCGGAAAGTTTGACCATCTCTTCCATCGCCTTCGTGTCGGTGATGACATCGAGTGTCTGGTATTTGATGCCGTGCGCATCGAGCCAGTGCTGCGCCTTGTGGCACCACGGGCAATACGGTTTGATAAAGAGACGAATCATTTTAGAACAACGCCCTGGCCAGCAGGAAACTGCCGATACTGAAAAGCAGCACCGGCAACAGCATCAGCCCGTAGAATACGCCGGCGGAAAAACATTCACGGTTGAAGAGCGGCAACAGTTCATCGAGGGCGCGCACCAGACAAAAAACGCAACCCGCCAGCAGAATGACCACCAGGCTGGCCCATGCCGCCGGCCACTCGGCGAAAACACCAAACGATTCCGTGAACAATACTCTAAAAAACGAACCAAGGTCGTGAACTTGTTGATGCGGCACACAAAAACAAATCGCGCCGAACACCACCGTTCCAACCAAGTGGCGCAAGAACGACCGTCGATGATGATTGGAGAACTGACTCACAATAAAAATTTATCATTTCGCCGTAAACTCGTCCAGCGAGCCTGTTGCTTTATGAGACTATGAATAACGGGAAGCGCATTCGCTTGTTTCACCCGCCAATCTGCTTCTTGTAATCGTCGGGCGAGAGGAGTGAATTGACCTCGGCGGCGTTGCTCAATTGGATTTTGTAAAACCAGCCGTCGCTGTCCGGCTTGCTATTCACGAGGGCGGGATTGTCCACGACGGCCTGGTTGACCGCGGTGATCTCGCCGCTCACGGGCGAATAGATGTCGCTGGCGGTCTTGACGGATTCCACCACGGCACAGGCTTCGCCGGCCTTGACCTTGCGGCCCACGGCGGGCAGCTCCACAAACACGATGTCCGTCAACTCGGCCTGTGCGTGGTCAGTGATGCCGATGGTCGCGGTGTCGCCGCTGATGCGGACCCATTCATGTGACTTGGCATATTTGAGATCGGAAGGAATGTTGCTCATAAAATGTGCCGCTATTTCAGCGCAAAGACGCCAAGACGCAAAGAAAAAAGTTTTGACGCAAATTTCCAGAATAAAAGCAGAGGCGCGGAGAACGCGGAGAATAATCACTCAAAAAACTCTGCGCGCCTCCGCGTTCTCCGCGCGTGTGCCTTAAGTTTTTTTATAAACCGGCTTTTTCACGACGACGGCTGCGAAGTATTTGCCGCGAATCTCAATCTCGATTTTGGTGTCCGGTGCGGAAAACTCCGGCGGCACGTAGCCCATGCCGATGCCGATGTTGAAGGTGGGGCTTTGCGTGCCGCTGACGACCTCGCCGATTTTATTGCCGTTTGTAAAGATGGCGTAGTGCGGACGCGGCGGCGCGGATTTATCCGTCATCTTGAAAACGACCAGCTTCTTGCTGGTGCCATTGGCTTTTTGCTCCGCCAGCACGGCACGGCCATTGAATTCGACTTTGTCGAGCGAGACAAAGAAACCGACCCCGGCTTCGATGGGCGTGGTGTTTTCATCAAGCTCGTGGCCGTAGAGCGGAAAGCAGGCTTCGGTGCGGAGCGTATCCCGCGCGCCAAGACCAGCAGGCTTGACGCCGAACGGTTTACCAAGTTCGAGCACCTGGTCCCAAGCGTGCTGGATGGCCTCGTCACTGCCGATGATCTCAAAACCGTCCTCGCCGGTGTAACCCGTGCGCCCGACCAGCACGCAGCCATGCTCGAACTTGAAACCGCCGACCTCATTCTTCTTCAACTCGGTCACGGCATTGACACGTTTGGCGGATATCGAAGCGCCGGGAATGACGGCATTGATAAAATCTTTCACGCGCGGGCCCTGCACGGCGACCGCGGAATAATTATGGGAGGCATCGGTGAGATTCAACTCGCTGCCGGTATGCCCGGTCACCTGCGCCTTCAACCACGCAACATCCTCCGCGATGCGCGAGGCGTTGATGATGAGAAAATAAACGCCCTCGGAAAGCTGATAGGCATAGAGGTCGTCAATCACGCCGCCGCGTTCGTTGCACATCAACGTGTATTGCCCCTGCCCCGGCGCGAGCTTGCGGATGTCATTGGTCAAAACGCGGTTGAGAAATTCCGCCGCACCGGCGCCGCTGACGGTGACTTCGCCCATGTGCGAAATGTCGAAGATTCCGGCGGCGTTGCGGACGGCGAGATGTTCGTCGGTGATGCTGGTGTATTGGACGGGCATCTCCCAGCCGCCGAAATCAATCAGCTTCGCACCGAGTTTTTGGTGCGCGGAAAACAGTGCGGTACGTTTCAACATGAATTAATTAAACCAAGGATGGACAAGGTCTGCAAACCCATTGCAAAACCGTTGAAAAAAACTCTTTTAAAAACCGTCCGGCACGAATATTAAATCCGTGCTAGCTTAAATTGAACGTTCGAATTTATGAAAAAAATAATGCGCATTCTTTTCGGGCTTGGCTTTGTCCTGGCCATTTCAAACCGCGCTGCTGGCGCGGATCCGGTCGTGGTGTCCGGCTCTCATTTGAATGATTTGCAGGACAACGCCGGTGCCACAAACTCAGGCGGGCTGACATTGCAACCCGCTCCGATATGCTTCTGCAAGGACGAAGGGGGATATGACTTCCACAAGGGCATAAACGAAGTCGGCATCACGCTGGGCGGAAGTTTTGGATCAAAGATATTTGGAAGCAGCGAACGGCACGACTTTGTGCTGTCGAAATTACAGGTCGGCCATGTTTTCAGCAATGTCTTCGCGAAGGATCACTGGTATGCGGGAAACTTTGAGCTGTTGGGCGAGATATTTGGCGGCGAGCAGGTCAAGCCCGTTGGCGCCTATCTGGCCGGCGTGACACCCGTGCTGCGCTATGATTTTGCCACCGGTTCCCGTTTGGTGCCATTCTTTGATATTGGTTTCGGAGCCACCGCCACCGACATTGGTCTGCCGGATTTGGGCGGCACGTTTCAGTTCAATTTTCAAACAGGTCCGGGAATCCATTGGTTTATCGACAAAAAAACGGTGCTGACGTTTCAATACCGATTTCTACATGTCTCCAGCGCAGGGCTGGAAACTCCCAATCTAGGAGTCAACACCTCGGTCTTTTACCTGGGCGTCAGCAGGCTGTTTTGATTATCCGCCTATAAAAAACGAACACGGATGAGTTTCATCCGTGTCCATTTGTGTTAATCCGTGGTTGAAAGTTTTAGCCCCATTTTTCCGTTTTCATCTGCTCCTTCTGCAGTCCGAGGCCGTGGACGACGAGTTCCTCGGCGAAGTCCACGAGGGCATTCGGGCCGCAGGCGTAGAATACGGTGTTCGGCAGATCGGTGGCGACTTCCTTGATCCATTCCGGGGTGATACGGCCGGTGCGGCCGGTCCAGTTGTCCTCGGGCGTCGCGCGCGTGCAGGTGACGTGAAACTTGAAATTCGGATTTTGTTTTTCGAGTTCGCGGAACTCGGTGTTGAAGATGATATCCTTCGGCTGGCGCACGCTGAACAGCACGGTGATTTTCGTCTGCAGGTTGCGACGGGTGGCTTCGCGCGTAAACCCTCGGAAGGGCGTCACGCCCGAACCGCCCGCGATGCAGACCAGATGCTTGTTCGGTTCGTACGCCGGCAGAAATTTTCCGACCGGCGGGATGACGAAAATTTTGTCGCCAGCCTTGGCCCAGTCCACCATGCGCGTGCCCATCTTGCCGTCGCGCTTGATGGTCACCTCGTAAAAACCACGGTCAAGGGCGCAGGAGGAAAGCGAATAGGCGCGTTTATAGTTCGTCGTGTCGGGCCAGTAAAGCGTGATGAACTGGCCGGTCTTGAATTCGGGATTGTGGCCGTCGGGCCACTTGAGTTTCAAGGTTTTGACGTCCGGCAGTTCCATCGTCGCGGACTCGACGAGCATTTCAAGGATTTCTTTGGCCATAGCGCAGGTGTTTGGAGGTTAATAAATCTAATCGGGCGCGGCAAGCAACGATGCACCACATGGGTAAATTTTAGTTCCCGCCCTGCGGGCACTCGCCGGATACTGCGATTTCATCGTCAAATTTTAGCCAGCCGCACGATGAATTCCTGCGCGAGGAGTTGATACGCCGCCGCGCCGCTGCTGTATTTATCGTAGTAAATGATGGGCTGGCCGTGGCTGGGCGCCTCGGCGAGGCGCGTGGTGCGCGGGATCAAGGTGTCAAAAACCTTTTCGCCGAGCAGCCGGCGGACTTCGTCAACGACCTCGTTGGAAAGTTTCGTGCGGCCGTCAAACATCGTCATCACCACGCCGAATATCTCCAGCCGGGGATTCACGCCCGCCCCCTTGAGCTGTTCCAAAACGCGGTTCATCATCGAAATGCCCTCAAGCGCGTAATATTCGCATTGGAGGGGCACCAGCACACCGTCGCAGGCGGCGAAGGCGTTGAGCGACAGGATTCCCAGCGACGGCGGGCAATCAAGCATCACCAGATCAAAACGTGAAGAGGCGAGGACCGGCTGTAGCGATTGTGATACGCGGAGAAGGTGATTGTCCATACGCGCCAGTTCCAGGTCGGCCGCGCACAGATCCATTTCGCTCGGAATGACCTCGAGCCGTTCATAATTCGTCGGTTTGATCTTTTCGAGCAGGGAGCCTTCACCGAGCAATACGTGATACGCGCTGGCGCCGTCAATTTTTTCCACGCCAATGCCGCTGGTGGCGTTGGCCTGCGGATCGAGGTCGAAGAGCAAAACTTTTTTGCCCTCGGCGGCGAGGCAGGCGGCCAGGTTCACAGCCGTCGTTGTTTTTCCAACGCCGCCTTTTTGGTTGGCGACCGCGATGACTTTGGTTGGCACGAACGAATTAAAAGAAAAGCGCGGTGACGTTTCAAGCGTTCACCGCGCAAAGTTGTTCAGAAATTATTTAGTGCGCCGGGGTAAAACTTGCCGGCTGGAACAATGAGGAGTCGCCCGGCTGGCCAAACGCGGAGGCAACCGGCTGCAAACTGGCGTTCGTGCTGATGGCGATACCGCCATCGGAAGGCAGGGCACTGGCAAATTGCACGGGGGCCGAGGCCGTTGGGACGGTTGCCGCCATCGAGCCGGCACCGTTGCCGGCCACCGCCGGCACAAGCATCGGCGAACCGGTTTCAGAATGTTCCGCGATCACGACGCCGAACAGCAGCACCAAACAAAGACCGGTAGCAAAACCGCCGATGACGCCGGGACGCGCCTCGAAAACACGGAGGAAATTGACGAGCCACGGAGCGTGGTCATGCAGACGTTCGAGAAACGTGCTGCCGCTGCCTTCGCCGGCACGGATACGTGCGACGATTTCGTCGGAAAAGTGGTTAAAAAACCCGGGCGGCGGGATTTCGTGCCGCTTGAGTTTCAAGAGCTTTTTCAGTTCGTCAAAATTTGGTTCGCTCTCGTTCATACTTTTAAATAATCGGCCAGCTGGCCCTGCATTTGTTGGCGCGCGTAAAACAGTCTCGACCGCACCGTGCCGATGTTGCAGTCCATGACATCTGCTATTTCATCGTGTGACATGCCTTGCACATCGTGCAGTACAACAACCATTCTGTGAGGTTCAGACAGCTTGAGCAACGCCTCGTTCAATTTTTTTTGCAACTCGCTCAAAGCCACGTCCCGGATCGGCGTTTTGTCCGAAATCAAGGCCATCAAATCGGGGTCATGCTCGGCGTTAAAATCAATGTCATTCAGGCTTAAATGATACTTATTTTTCCGCTGTTTCAGGAAATTGATGGTCTTGTTGACCGCAATCCGGTAAAGCCACGTGTAAAAGGTCGACCCACCTTTGAAGGATTTCAAGGCCGAAAATGCCTTTATAAACGATTCCTGCGCGAGGTCATTGGCATCCTCATGATTGGAGGTCATGTGGTAAATCGTCGCGTAAATGCGCTCCTGATAACGTTTTACCAATTCGTCGTAAGCCTTGAGGTCGCCGCGCCGGGCGAGTTTGACCAAATCCATTTCCAGCATGGCGGCCGGCGAATTCGGGTCGGGGGAATTGTCAGATGCAGCCATGGTCATTGAACCGCCAAAGCCGCAGTTTGTTGCGCAAGAAAATCCGTCATGGCCGACAGACCGGCACGGCCGGCCGAATTTGGCAGCGCATGCAATGCGCGCCGTGCCAGGGCCAGGAACTTTTCAATCTCACGCACCGACGGCTCAAACGTCTCATACCGCGCCAGAAGTTCGTTGATCAGGCCAAGGTTTTCCGGTTGCCAGTTTTTGATGGCCGATTCCAGTTCCGCCCGGTCCTTGGCGTTCGCCCTCTCCCAAACCAGCAGCAGCGGCCAGGTCAGCTTGCCTTTCGCCAAGTCCGTGCCCAGGGATTTGCCGGCGTCCGCCTCCGTACCGAACAGATCCACGCAATCATCAAATACCTGATAGGCCGTGCCGAACGCCGCGCCAAATTCCTTCAAGGCGGAACGTTGTTCCTCGGTCGCGGTACTTAAAAGCGCCGCCAGGTCGCAGGATAATGTGAAAAGTTCGCCCGTTTTCATCTCGATCACCCGAAAATAATCGCGCCGCGAGGCCACGAAGTTTCTGCGCTGCTGCGTCTGGATGATTTCGCCGGTGCAAACCGTGTTTGTGGCCATCGCCACCGCCCGGCAGACTTCCGGCGTGGGAAAACTCGCGGCCAGCTTTAAGGCCTGGGCGAAAAGACAATCACCGAATAGGACGGCGATTTCGTTCCCCCACTTTGACGCCACGGTCGGGATGCCCCGGCGGATTTCCGCCTCGTCCATCACATCGTCATGGACCAGCGTCGCCAGGTGAACCATCTCGATGATGACCGCCACGCGGACGTGGGAATCGTCCGGCTTGCCGAAGCAACTGGCGGCGAGCGCCACGAGCGTGGGGCGCAGATGTTTGCCGCTCCCGTTGAGCGCATGCTCGGCAAACGGCACGAGTTGCGGGTCAAAATCGCGCGCCTGCCGCACCAATTGTTGCGTCACCGCGTGCAAAAACGGCTCAACCGGCTCGACGATTATTTTCCAGGAATGCGCCGGGTCGGTTTTGGAGGCGTGGCGCGAATTGTTCCGCGCCACTTTGGTTTCAGCAGCCAGCATTGGCGCCAGCTTAAGTTCAACTGCGCGACGAGTCAAACCCGTTGTCAAAATCAAACTTGTTTTTCCGCTGGAAAATCTCGCATCATGCCTGCCTTGTGGCACCTCCGTTTGCCGCCGGAAATTCATGAAACAGTCCAGACTCCTGCCGTTGCTCGCCCTGCTGATTTTGTTCGGCGTGATGGTTTATAGCACGATGCCGAAAAAATCCGCGTCGGACGCGTCTGCATCCTCCACCGATACCGGTGCCACGCAAACGCAGACCAACGGACCCGACGGCTCAGCCACCGGCACAAACAGTCCCAATCCTGCGGCAGAAACCGGTGCAAACGCCCCGGCAAAGTCTGAAACTGCGGATATCACCAATCCGCCCGCCGGCGAAACTACCAGGTCCACCGCGCCAACCACGCCGGAAATCGCGCCGACGGCGCCGGCGGAAAACAGCCCGAAGAACGCCGGAACGGCCAAAACCACGATTGTGGAAATGCCGGCCAATCCGCCCGAGCCGCCAAAAACCTTTTATCCCAAGGATTTTTCCACAAACCATCCCAACCTGTTCGACAGCAGTTCAGACTATTATTTCGCCATTCGCGGCGGTTACGAGCATTCCGGCTACGTCAACGATCGCAATACCTGGTATGCGGGGGTGAAATTTTATGCGCACCCGGATGATCTTCGCGCCCGGCTCGGCAACAACGCCTGGCTGGTTCCCGACGCCGAGGCGGAATTCTCGCATCAGGCGCTGCCACGTCCGGAAAACTCCGCCAAGGGCGGCGTGGGCGACGGCATCCAGTTGCGCGCCGACTTTTATTGGAACTGGGTCAAATGGACGACCACCGCGTTCGCGAGGGAAAATTCCCCGTGCGCGTATGCGTGCCCGTGGACCTTCACGCTCGCCCCGCTGTTTGAGACCGGCTTTCAAAAGACTTTTGAGGGCAGTCCTTTCCGCTCTGATCGCTATACGGGTGCGCGGTTTGCCATCAACCGCTACGCCTTTGTGCAATATGTCTTCGGCCGGACCGACGGTTTTGGCCGCGTTCGGGAGGAGGCGCTCGGTGAATTGCCGATCTCCATCAGCCATGACAGTCAGGTGCGCTATGTTTTGCGCGGTGAATGGGAGCGCGGCGACCGCAGCTATCCAAGCTTCTATGAAGCGGGCGTTTTCGTGGAAATGCCGCTCGGCCTGCTCGTACACCCGCGCGACTGGCACGATTTGATTCCGTTCGTGGATTGAAGATTCTTATCCGAAGCGGCGGAAGATTTTCCAGCTCCGTGGAGCGTCACTAACTCCTTTGCGCGGTTCTTTGTTTTGAAAAAACTTGGCAATTTCCAGCGAGAGGTATAAACATCGGAAAGCGGGCGGGAAAGTCTCAAAACAAATGTAAAAAGGAACCGGTTCCATGTCGAACACTGGCACCCGGCCAAACAACCAACAAAAGCCATGAACAATAAAAAAGTAGCCGACGTACTCGTGGACACCTTGGTGGCGGCGGGCGTGAAGAACATCTATGGCCTGGCCGGAGATTCGCTCAACGGCATCACCGATTCCATCCGCACGCGGGACAACATCAAATGGATCCCCGTGCGGCACGAGGAAACCGCCGCGTTTGCGGCGGGGGCGGACGCGCACCTGACCGGGCATCTCGCCGTGTGCGCGGGAAGCTGCGGACCGGGCAACCTGCATTTGATCAACGGACTTTACGATTGCCACCGCAGCCGTGTCCCCGTTCTGGCGATTGCGGCGCATATTCCGAGCAATGAGATCGGCAGCAACTATTTTCAGGAAACGCGCCCGGAAAGCCTGTTCCGCGAGTGCAGCCATTATTGCGAATTGATTTCACAAGCGGAGCAGATGCCGCGGGTTTTGGAGATAGCCATGCAAACGGCGATCTCGCGGCGCGGGGTCGCGGTCGTGGTGCTGCCGGGCAATGTCGGGTTTCGCGAAGCGGTCAACCTGCATCCGCGACTGAAATTTCCCGAGCCGCAACCGACGGTTCGTCCATCGGAGCCGGAGATCATCCACTTGTCCAGCTTGTTGAACCAGGCGAAGAAGGTGACAATCTTAGGCGGCGCCGGCTGCGCGGGTGCCCACGGCGAATTGATAAAGGTCGCGGGCTTGTTGAAAGCGCCCATTGTTCACGCGCTGCGCGGAAAGGAATTCATCGAATACGATAATCCCTATGACGTGGGCATGACCGGTCTGCTGGGATTTTCCTCCGGTTATCACGCGATGATGAACTGCGACACCCTGCTCATGCTGGGCACGGATTTTCCCTACCAGCAATTTTATCCCGAGAAGGCCACGATCATTCAAGTGGACATCCGCGGCGAACAAATCGGGCGCCGGACCAAGGTGGATTTGGGCTTGGTGGGAGATATTAAGGCAACCCTGCAGGCGCTTATCCCTGTTCTCGAACAAAAGGCCGACAGCATTCATCTGGATAAATCCGTCGAACATTATCACACAGCGCGGAAGGGGCTGGATGATCTCGCCACCGGCGAACCCGGTCGCAAGCCGATCCATCCTCAATATGTCGCCAAAGTGCTCGACGAACTGGCGGCACCGGACGCCATTTTTTCCTGCGATGTCGGCACTCCCACCATTTGGGCCGCGCGCTATCTCACCATGAATGGCAAGCGGCGCCTGCTTGGCTCCTTTTCCCACGGTTCAATGGCCAACGCCCTGCCCCAGGCCATCGGCGCGCAAGTTTCCCATCCAAACCGTCAGGTCGTCACCCTTTCCGGCGATGGCGGCATTGCCATGCTCCTGGGCGATTTGCTGACCCTGCGCCAGCTTCGTTTGCCGGTGAAAATCGTCGTTTTCAACAACGGTTCACTCGGCTTTGTGGAACTGGAAATGAAAGCGGCCGGCATTTTGGACTTTGCCACCGACCTGCATAATCCTGATTTTTCGAAAATAGCGCAGGCCGCCGACGTATTGGGTTTGAAGGCGGAAACACCGGAGCAAGTGCGTCCCATGCTGGTCGAGGCGCTCCGTCATGACGGCCCGGCGCTGGTGGAGGTCGTGGTGAACCGCCAGGAACTTTCGATGCCGCCCACGATTCAAGTGGACCAGATCATGGGCTTCAGCCTTTACATGATCAAGGCGGTGCTGGATGGCCGCGGCACGCAAGTTCTCGACCTCGCAAAAACTAACCTGTTCCGCAATTTATAAGCCGCAGCTCGCCATAATCAGGATGGAAACAACCAAAGGTGGCCGGCATGAATGCGAAAATTTAGAGCCATGCGATTCCACGACCTGAACGAAGCTCAAATCCTCGCCCTCGCCGTCACGGCCGAGGAAGAGGACGCCCGCATCTATCGCGACTTTGCCGAATCGCTCCGCGCGGATTTTCCGGCGACGGCGGAGCTGTTCACCCGGATGGCCGCAGAAGAAGACGGACACCGGCACCGGTTAAACGAATTGTATCGCCAAAGATTTGGCGAACATATCCCGCTCATCCGACGGCAGGACGTAACGGGTTTTATCGCGCGGCGCCCGTCATGGGTCACACGCACGCTCCGGCCGGAGCACGCCCGCGATGAAGCGGCGTTGATGGAGATTGAATCGCGCCGCTTTTATGAAGCTGCCGCGCAACGGACGAACGATGCCGCCATCCGCCAGTTGCTCGATGACCTTGCCCAGGAAGAACAGCGGCACGAAACCACCGCCGAGGGAATCACCGACGCGCAGGTCAAATCCGGCGAAGTCAGCCGGGAGCACGAAGTCGCGCGCCGGATGTTTGTGCTGCGCTTTGTCCAGCCGGGACTCGCCGGACTGATGGACGGTTCGGTATCCACCCTTGCGCCTTTGTTTGCCGCCGCCTTCGCGACCGGCAACACGCTGGCCACCTTCAAGGTCGGACTCGCCGCTTCCGTCGGTGCCGGCATCAGCATGGGCTTTGCCGAAGCCATGTCCGACGATGGCAAACTCAGCGGGCGCGGCACACCGTGGATTCGTGGCCTCGTCTGCGGCCTGATGACCACCATCGGCGGTCTGGGCCATACCATGCCCTATCTGATCCGCGATTTTCATCTCGCCACCACCATCGCACTCGTGGTCGTGGCGATCGAGCTGGCGGTCATCGCCTGGATCCGCAAACGCTATATGGACACACCGTTGCTATCCGCAGTCTTCCAAGTCGTCGTGGGCGGCATGCTCGTTTTTCTCGCCGGCTGGCTAATCGGAATGGGCTGATCCAACAAGCACGTAAACGGATCACCCTGGTCACTTTTCCGGCTTTCAAAGGTCGGATTTAGCCGGATTCGGGGAATCATTCTCATCCTCGTCCTCATCGTCATCTTCATTTTTTGGTTTGATTTACCTTGATTCGGTTTGATTTGGTCGGATTTGGTGCGATTCACTTGGATTTATCTCACCATTGAGATTGACCAACTTTGACCATGTTTGACCGAGCTAGACTCCCCACCGACCCAAAAACCCGCCAAATTGGGTTCGTTTTTTTGGACACTTATGCACTTTCATTGGCTTTTTTGCGGAAAAATTGGGTTCGTTTCCAGTACTGTCCGGTTAAGGTTTTACTAAAACATGATACCAACCAATAAAAATAAAGGTGAAACCGCTGGCCGAAGGTGTGATCGATTTGAAATCGGCTCGCACTTTAAACCTGCGGATTTGTGT
>DATHOG010000030.1:0-81251 GCA_035485115.1 Candidatus Sulfotelmatobacter sp.
CTCAGGGGCGCCGGCACCTTGCATTTGAGCTGGCCTCCGGATCATTTCGGTTACCGGTTGTTGGTGCAGACCAACAACCAGAGCAGCGGAATCAGCACAAACCCCAGTGATTGGGGCACCGTTGCGGGTTCAACGATCACAAATACGGCGGTGGTTCCGATAATTCCGGGTCAACCGATCGAATTTTATCGCTTGGTGTATCCCTGAAGTTAATATTGCCGCAGGCGTGTCAGCGAGGTGCGCCTGCGGTTAAAACGACGTTAAGATTCCGACAAACCCAAAGTGAACAATGACAAAAAATATCAGATTTTCCGGAAAATACAGCCGCAATGGTTTTACGCTGATCGAGTTGCTAGTGGTTATCGCCATTATCGCCATTCTGGCGGCGATGCTGTTGCCGGCGCTGGCCAAGGCCAAGGCGAAGGCCAAGACCACACAATGCCTGAGCAACCTGAAGCAATTGGAGCTCTGCTACAACATGTATATCGGGGATTTCAATGATGTCCTGCCGTTTAATTTCAATGGTAATCCCGTTGGAAATTGGATTGCGGGTCATGCGCAAACTGATTGGAACACGACCAACATCGAAGCCTCCGCGCTTTACCAATATAACAAGTCACCTGCCATCTACGCCTGTCCGGCGAACACGTTTATGGTCCAGGCGCCATCAAGCGGGACGTACCCAAACATCACACCGGCTCACCCGGTACCGCAAACACGAACCTACTCCATTGAATTCTCGATGGGTGGAAATGACAACTCCAGCGCCAGCGGCCCCTGGACCATCGGCAGTCACGCAGGTATAACGATGTTGTCATATAATAAACCTACACAAATCCGGCGGGCGAGTGACAAGATTGTATTTGCCGATGAAGCCGAGTGCAGCCTTGACGACGGGGCATTTTTCACGATAGATACGGCAAACTTATTTAAAGACCAATGGTTGAATCTGCCGGGCAGCCGCCATAACAATGGTTCCACATGGTCCTTTCTTGACGGTCGTGCGGAATATTATAAATGGCATGGATCAGTGATAAGTGCCAATCAAATGAATACCAGCCCCAGTGGACTGGGCCTCAGCGGAGGCTATACGGCCGATAGCTCGGACGACCTGCCCCGTGTTGCCGCCGGCGCTTCACAAGAATAACTCAAAATAATCATATTTAAAACGGTCAAAGAAAGGCCGGGCGTCCGGAGGGATTGACCTTGAGTTGAGTTTGCTTCCTTATCAAAAGGCAGCCGTTGTCAAACTGTGATTTGGATCGGAACATAGATAACTTTATAACGCAACTTCCGCATTTGATACAATTGTGATCGCAACCCTCCGGTTTTTTCCAAATTATTTGCTAGCGGCTGCCATTATGTACATTGTGGCAACGTCTTCGGGCATGACAGAAACTCCTGTACTTGCTGGTGAGAGCGCCCCCGATAACGGCGGGATGATTGAAACCGGTGCTTTTCGCGCCGATTGGCTCCCATTTCTACGACAGGGCGTGGAAACGCATCAATTCTCCTCTTATGACCGGGCGGGTGATAATTATGATTGGGAATATTTTCCATTGTACATGGAGACAAATGGCGAATGCGTGATCTTTGACGCCATGGGTCCCGGCTGCCTTTATCGCCAGCATATGAACATCTGGTATGGCCGGCCCATTTATAAGGGCATCAATATCCGGTATTATTTCGATGACGAGACCACGCCGCGCATCGACATGGATGTCTCCACTTTCTTCAGCACCAATAATCCGCTGGGAATTTTTCAGCCGCCGCTGGCCTATAACGGGGCAAAGCGTTTTCGGATGTTCTATCACCCGATGTTCTTCAAGAAACGGTTGAAAGTATGTTTGAGCGCCGAACCCGGCGGTTCGGGCCTGGTTTCAGAACCATGGACCGGCAGTTATACCAACAAGCCCAACGGTAACGGGGGCCATTGGCATTGGTATGAGTACACCTACCAGTCGTTTGCCGAAGATCCAGGCTTGGAGTCGTGGACTCCCGATGCCGGCCGCAATATGATGCCCGCCCTGATCAAGGCCTGGGGCGACAGTCGCTCAACCGGTGATGCCCAACCGGTGCCTGACAGCCAAGAATCAACCAATGCCTGCACGGTTAAGCCGGGACATACGGCGACATTATGGAAATTGAACCAAGCTGGTTCGATTGCTGCCTTGCATATTAATATTGACCCGACAAATGATGCGAGCGCCCTGTTTGATACCTGGCTCAAGATCACTTTCGACGGCGCGTCTTCTCCGCAGATTGAGGCACCGCTCGGCTGTTTTTTTGGAGCGTATCGGACCAGTCTGCGCAGTTCGTATGCTTCGCTTCTCCTGGGTTATTCGAATAATCAGGCTTATTGTTATTTCCCCATGCCGTTTTGGAAGTCGGCGGTGGTTCAATTGGAAAACCATGGTAAAGGGAAAGTTACCGCAGCGGCGACTGTTGATTGCCTGAGCGGCTCTGTCATGCCGTACTCGCAATTGCGCTGTGGTTATTTGTTCGCGCATTACCATCGGGAAGATCCCCGGATCGAAGGCAAGGACTACACCTATTTGGAAACCACCGGCTCCGGCCAGGTGGTCGGTCATGTAGTCAGTCGCTGGAACACCAGTATGGAAGAAGACGAGCGCACCTATTTTGATGGGAGCAGAACCCCGTGGATCATTGGCGAGGGCTTTGAAGATGATCACGATATGGGTTGGGGACTCCAAAATCTGACCCAGCCCATCTTTGGCGCCATCAGCGCCAAAGGGGGGGCTGGCGGCATCTATCGTTTCCTCTTGCCGGACATGTATTGTTTTTCGAGCGGCATCAAATACGGCCACCAAACCTATGGCCCCCATACACCGATGGGTCACGAAGGAAAATATCAGGTCGGCACGGAAGAAAGCGTCGCTTTTTGGTATGGCTCCGCCCACCCGCAGCTGGTTCAAACGGATGAAGTGGATGCCGGAAATTTGCGGTCGGAAAGAAAACATGCCTATGCCGCGGAGGGAGATGTTCAACCGGTAAAAGGAAAGTGGTGGTACGATGGAGAATTTAACAACATATTGCGCAAAACCGCCGCCATCAAGGATGACGGCGTTTCGTTCACGGGCAGCAGCACTTTCACGGTTGCCATCTCGCCAAAAAACGAGGGCGTGCGCCTGCGTCGCCGTTGCGACAAGGCCAACAACCGCCAGGAGGCACGGGTCTATATTGACGGACAACTGGTGACCGAACGTCCCTGGTACAGCGTGGACTTCGAAAAGACATACCGGGATATCCGCTGGTTTGACAGCGATTTTGAGGTGCCAAAAAGTTACACCCGGGGGAAAAATAAAATCACCGTCCGCATTGAATTTGTCAGTTCGCAAACGGGCCGTTGGGATGATTACCATGACTGGGTTTATAGTTACCTGCCCGCCAACTAAACCCGGAGGGAAATCTGAGGCGCCATTTTTAAACATTTCCGCCGGAGTTTTTATGGATCCGTGGATGGATATATCTGTGCTTTGCCGGTCAGGCGGCTAACGGCGTCTTCGGAGCGGCGGGCTGGCAAAAGTAAAGTGGAACCTAAAAAACCAATGATGAAAACCAATAACATATGAAAAACCTGTTTAGCAAACTGCCAGGACTGCGGAAGCTCGCACATATTGCAGGACGGTTATCTATCGGCACCTGCGTGCTCGCCCTTTGCCTGGCCCAAATAACGCGGGCGCAGACCAATTATTCCAATCCTCTGGTGAGCATAGCCAACGACCCCCACGGCATCAGTTACTTCTGCAGCCAATATAATATGGTCACCGGGAACGGCGGTTCGATGATTTATCGCAGTTCACAAGACCTCGTCCATTGGAGCGGGCCCACGACAATCCTTACGTTAAGCGGCTACAATTTCTGGGTGGGGCATCAGATCCAGGATCCCACCAACGGGACAATTTGGATGTATTATACCGTAATAAATACTTCCACTTCGGTGGAGAGCATTGGCCTGGCCTACGCTTCGGCCGCGAACAGCACCTCCTGGACGATCACGAGTTTCAGCATCGTGAATGGAATTGACCCGTACTTTTTTCGAGATGCAGACGGGTCGATGTATCTTTATTACAAGGATGACCAGTCGGACAAAAGCATCTGGGTGCAAAAACTTAGCTCCTATACCGCCAAGAGCGGCAGCCCCATAGAACTGGTCAGTCCGGGAAGCGGCTGGGAATCTTGCGGTAGTTATGCCACCTGTGAAGGGCCCGCCGTAAAAAAAATCTCAGGAAAGTATTTCATGCTCTACGCCGGAGGAAACTTCAGCGAAAGTTGCTACTCCATCGGCTACGCCTATAGCAGCAGCCCGACGGGGCCATTTACCAAAGGCGCGAATAATCCAATCATGTCAGTCAGTACCAGCCCGGGCTGGTCGATTGGCGCGCCTAGCATCGTCACGGACGGTAACAACAATCCCTGGGTAACCTATCGGACATGGGCAACTCCAGGCACCGGCACACGGCAGGTCTGCATCGAACCGCTTGAAATTTCAAGCGCGGCCAGCGGAACCCTCAGTTGCACGCCTAAAATCAATGTCAGCCAGACCGCTCCGGCGGGCGTGGACGATTTTGACCACGACGGCATCCCGGATGCCGTTTATTATGATACTGCGACCACTAAATGGAACATACGGCATAGCGCGGACGGCTTGACCAACTCATTCCAGTTGGGAAGCGCAACGATGAAACCGTTGCTGGGTGGATTGGCCGGATCGGATTTCAATCAGGATGGGGTGCTGGATACTATCATGTATGATCCATCCACATTCAAATGGTATGTTCGGAACGGTGCTAATGGAGCACTCATTTATGACGCGCTTGTATTTGGCACCAATGGGTGCATCCCGCTGCTGGGAGATTTCGACGGCGATTCAATTCCGGATTTCATTTATGTGGATACGAACAGCTTTAACTGGCATGCCCGGTATAGCAATGGAGGTTCGACCCATACGTTCCAATTCGGAGCAAGGGGCGATATTCCGATGATGGGCGCAACGTGGCCCGGACAACAGACGCCCTCGGCGGTGGTTTTTCGTCCGTCCAACAAATCATGGTATGTGCGGGATATGAATAACGGAAATATGATTACCGACGCGCTCGCGTTTGGCACCAACGGGTGCATTCCACTGGTGGGAGGAGATTTCGACGGAGATGGAATTCCGGATTTTGTTTACATTGATACGAACAGCTTCACGTGGTTCGTTCGAAACAGCTCGGATGGCTCGACCAATTCCTTCCAATTCGGGCAAGCCGGCGACATTCCGATGCTGGGCGGATCTTATACGCCAAGCACCACCAGCTATCCCAGTCCCACCGTTTATCGGCCGTCCAATCAAACATGGTATGTTTTCGACGGTCCTACCTTCCAATTCGGCAGCGCCACCGCCATTCCAGTGCACTGAAGTGGTTGCGTTAGGCGGTTATAAGAAGAACATGACAGACGAACCCGCGCAAGTCTTCGGAAACCGCGAAGCTTGCGCGGGATTTAATTAATTAAAATATGAATGCCGGTTCCGATGAAAATGAAACTGATAAGCCAACTGTTGGCGGCCATCACAATTTTATTGTGCGTTGTTTGCATGAGTTGAAAAGTCCGTAACCCGGTCATTTATTATTCAATGACGAAACCAGCTCATACGTCTGCGGCGTTGAATCATCATGAGGGCAGGTGAACCTGATTTGACCGGCCTTATCAACTTTTAATGATTCACGCGTTTGACCGTTGATTTTCAGTTCATAAGTCGTTCCGGACGGCAAATTTTTGATGATGTATCGGGTTTTGGTTTTGTCCGGTTCTGATATTTCCGTCCACCGGCGCGCCGCGGCTGGCGCCCCCGTCCAGTTCTCGATTTGAAGCGTGAGTGGCTGACCGTCCGGCCGGGAGGCGGACATGGACCAATCGGCATCTCCACCCCGATAGTATTCCAATCCCTTGGCGGTGGCGTTGATGCTGAAGGGAGGCGAATCGCGAAGCGTGCAGTTGCCCGCAGTGATGGCGCAGCTTTGGGTATTGAGATCAATCAGATAGGGTTGTCCGCGCAGTTCATAACGAAGTTTGGTGCCGTTGAGTTCATCCGTCAAATGCGGTTCAAGGTAAAGCCGGTCCGGTTTGGGCTGGATGCCGTAGATATCGCGATACAACCCGACAACCGCCATGCAGTTTCCGGCCAGGATGTCGTTGCCGGAGCCTTGTTGCGTCTGCCGCAAATAACGTTGAAAGGACAAGCCATCTGCCGCATACCGCGCCAAAATATTTTTGACATATTTGAGGGCGATGGCGGGATCATCCGCGGCATAAGCGCGTATGGCCAGTTCGTTCCAGGATAGGAATAAATCACCATTTTCATAACGCGGAAACGGGAAATTGCTCTTGGCACCTTCTGCGGGTTGAAAGGTGAAGAAACAAAGCGGCCAGGAAAAAAGCTGCTCTTTCTGCATCTCAGTTTCCATCCGATCGAGAATAGCTTTGCGCCGGCCGGCGTCATCGCAAATGCCGTAGGCGATGGCGGCGAAGTTGACCGGCGTCACCAGGTTATTGCCATGAATGGAACCATCCTGGTCACGCCAATAGACGTACCATTGGTTGGTTGGATCCCAAAAGCCACCGTCGGCGATCGGCAGGTTGAAAGTAGTTTTCAATCGAGCCGCGAATTCGCGATAGGTTGCGGCACCGGCCGGATCGTTGAGCGCCTCCTCGGAAGCCACCCAGTGTTCCAACGCATAATAAAATTTGGCGTTGACGAAGGCGTTTTCGTGAGCGGCCCAGATGATATCAATCCAGTCACTACCCCTGTGCTGGCCGCATGAATCCGTCATCATGGACACGAGGCCGGTGTGGGAAACTTCGCGGCGCATGAGGAAATTCAACGCTTTTTCGCATACGCTTTTTTGTCCCGCGAGCCATGTCCGGTCGCCGGTGAGATCAAATTGTTCGGCGACATTGATCACGTAGTCCGGCTGGGAATCCAGCAAGTAGCCCCATTGCGCTTCGTAAAAACCGTATTGGTCAAAGGTGCCGCGCATCGCGTCCCCGGCGGTGTAGCACCAACGGGATTTGACCCGTCCATCGTCACCGATGGCGTGGTCGCGCTCGTAATCCAGGCATTTGGAGAAATTGGTGATGTAATCGTCTTCGTCCAAGGCCAGCCCGATTTCCGCGAAGAAAGGTTCATGGAGGCAGATATAGCCCGAGCGCCAGCCGTTGCCGCCGGTCAGCCGTTCGTCGATCACGCCATATCTCGCCACGGTATTCAACAAATCGCGAACCTGATTTCCGTCTATTCCGGCAAAGGTGCCCCGGTCATAGGTGCGGGCGTAATCCAGCGCCTTCAAAGTGAACTCCACGTTGACTTCGGAAGGGGGGACCTGAAACGGCGACCAAAGGTCCTGCCGGTTTCCCAGGAAACGTTTCAAGTTGTATTTGGTCTTAAGTTCCCCGGGGCTGATCGTATAATTGAAGGCGAACAGGTTGCCGGTCTGACGCGAAAAGCGACCGGCACCGAATTGATTTTTCGGCAGGCGCGGAATGATCTGCAGGCAGTCGTTGGATGACGAATTCCAAAACGTGACGGCACCGAAATGCGCTCCGTAGGTTGCGTTGGTTGTGTCCAGATACTTGTTCCAGATGACGCCACCATTGTCCAACATGCCTCCGGTCCAGGTGGACAGATCGTTGAAATTCCATTCGGGGAACGCCGTATCTTCCAAAACCTCGTCGGATGCGTACTTCCGGGTGATGCGCCAGATGATTTCACCCTGCTTGACCGTGAACCGCCACGTTTCGCGAATTTCAGTGCCGGCACTTCCAAATTGGATTCCGGTCACGGTCACCGTGTCTTTGCCCGCGGAAACAACCGGTGTGGTGATTTTGGTGGTGGTGAACCATCGGCCGGCCTGGCGAACGCCGGTGTAAACGGCCGAATCACCCACGGTTTCACGCCCGCGGACGATAACTTGATCCAGAACACAACGCCCGTCGTAATTCAATCGCAGCGCAAGCTGCCCTTGCCCGTCGGATAACGTGACCAGCTTGTGTTCGCTGTCCTGGTGAATGACCGCCTGGCTGAAGGCCGGGATGGTGAAACACGTCAGAAAAACGAATTCCAACAGGCAAATGAGAGCAGGTTTGACTTTCCGCATTTTCATAAGTCGCGGTGATATATAGAGGAAATTTTGGCCGGGTTAGTGTAGAGGAGTTACTTTACTAAAACCAGTGCGGCCGATAAATGGATGGAATGACATATCAGATGGACTTTTTGATAAATCGGATTGCGGAGGTGTGGATGCTGTGGTCGTTGAAAGCTGAAACCCAGGTCGGGTTTTACCCTATTTTAAAATCGCAAAATTTGTTGGATTTTAGTGTAGTTTTTAAAGTATTGAACATAAAGAGGTGACTTAATCCATGACGCCGACCCAATCTCCAAAAGCAACCGCGGAACAGAAACGTCTCTCGGAAACAAAAGCCGACGGCAATGACTGGCGGCGCTGGGGGCCGTATCTTTCCGAGCGGCAATGGGGCACGGTGCGCGAGGATTATTCACCCGGCGGCAATGCGTGGGAATATTTTCCGCACGACCATGCGCGCAGCCGCGCGTATCGCTGGGGCGAGGACGGCCTTGCGGGTTTCAGCGATGACATGCAGCATCTCTGTCTCTCGGTCGCGTTGTGGAATGGAAAGGACCCGATCCTCAAGGAACGGCTTTTCGGCCTCACCAATTCCGAGGGCAATCACGGCGAGGACGTGAAGGAACTTTACTATTATCTCGACGCCACGCCGACGCATTCCTATCTCAAATTTCTCTACAAATATCCGCAGGGGGAATTTCCCTACCTGCACCTCATCGAGGAAAACCGGCGGCGCGGCGAGGATCAGCCGGAATTTGAACTGCTCGACACCGGCTTGTTCGATACGGACCGCTACTTTGATGTTTTCGTGGAATACGCGAAGGCCGGGCCGGACGAAATATTGATGCTCATCACGGTTCACAACCGGGGACCGGAAGCGGCGAAGCTGACGTTGTTGCCGCAATTAAGTTTTCGCAATACCTGGTCGTGGATTCCGAACGCGCACAAACCGAAAATGTCGGCGGACAACGGCGGTATCAAAATCGAACACGCGCAACTCGGCAATTTCCGCCTCGACCCCGATGGCAGTCCGAACCTGCTTTTTTGCGACAACGAGACCAACGTGCGCCGGTTTTACAACCAGCCGGACGCGCCCGGTTTTTTCAAGGACGCCTTCCACGAATATATCATTGCGGGAAACAAACCGGCAGTGAACACCGCGCAAGCCGGCACGAAAGCCGGCGCAGTTTATGAATTGGACGTGTCGGCCGGCCAATCGGCGACCGTGCGCTTGCGGCTCGCCAAAGCGGACGCCGTTTCCATCGGAAAACCGTGGGCTGATTTCGACGCGATTTTTACGCAGCGACGGAACGAGGCGGATGAATTTTACGCCGAATTGCAAAAAAACATCAGCGATGCGGATGCCAAACTGGTACAGCGCCAGGCCTTCGCGGGCATGATCTGGAGCAAACAATTTTTTCACTACGACGTGCCGCTCTGGCTGGACGGCGACCCGACGCAGCCGCCGCCGCCCGCCGGGCGTAAGCACGGGCGCAACTCGGATTGGAGACATTTGAACAACGCCGATGTGATCTCCATGCCCGACAAGTGGGAGTATCCGTGGTTCGCGGCGTGGGACTGGGCGTTTCATTGCATCGCGCTGGTGGAGATTGACGCCGAGTTCGCGAAGTCCCAACTCGTCCTGCTCATGCGCGAATGGTACATGCACCCGAACGGGCAGCTGCCCGCCTACGAATGGGCATTCGGGGACGTGAATCCGCCCGTGCATGCGTGGGCAGCGTTCCGCGTTTTTCAAATCGACCGCCGACAACGGCAGGAAACAAATCCGGAGGACGCCGGCGATCTGTTTTTTCTGGAACGCGTGTTTCAAAAATTGCTTTTGAATTTCACCTGGTGGGTCAACCGCAAGGACGAACAGGGGCGGAATATTTTTCAAGGCGGCTTTCTCGGCCTCGACAACATCGGGGTGTTCGACCGCAGCCAGCCGCTGCCGACGGGCGGTTTTATGAGCCAGGCCGATGGCACGAGCTGGATGGCGATGTATTGCCTGAATCTGCTCCGCATCGCGCTCGAACTCGCGCAGCACGATCATGTCTATGAAGACATCGCCACGAAATTTTTCGAGCATTTCCTGGGCATCGCCGCGGCGATCAACGGCAAGGGCGACGACACACTGGGTTTGTGGGACGAGGCGGACCAATTTTATTACGACCACTTGAATCTGCCGGACGGCGAAAATGTGCCGATAAAAATCCAGTCGGCGGTCGGCTTGATTCCGTTGCTCGCGGTGGAAGTTTTGGAGCCGGGCCTCGTGAAAAATCTGCCGGACTTCACCGCCCGGATGGAATGGTACCTGGATCACCGCCCGCAACTCGCGGGACTGATCTCGGACTGGAAAGTTTGCGGGTCGGGAGATCGCAAGCTGCTTTCGCTGCTGCGCGGTCATCGCATGAAAGCGCTCTTGAAACGGATGCTGGACGAGGCGCAATTTCTTTCCGCGCAAGGGGTACGCTCGCTTTCAAAATTTCACGAGCAGCATCCGTTTCGCTACGAGACGGGCGGCCAGACCTACGAAGTCGGCTACTGGCCGGCGGAATCGCGCAGCGGTTTGTTTGGCGGCAATTCCAACTGGCGCGGGCCGGTCTGGATGCCGCTCAATTATCTGATCATCGAATCGCTGCAAAAATTTCATTATTATTTCGGCGACGATTTCAAGGTCGAGTGCCCGGCCGGCTCGGGAAAATTCATCACGCTCAACGAGGTGGCCGATGAACTCACGCGACGCCTCGCGAAATTATTTTTGAAGGGCGACGACGGCCAGCGGCCGGTGTTGAAATACCATCCCAAGCTCGCGACCGACCCGCACTTCAAGGACTATATTTTGTTCCACGAATATTTTCACGGGGACAACGGACGCGGCCTCGGGGCATCGCATCAAACCGGCTGGACGGGTTTGATCGCAAAATTGCTGAGACCGCGAAAATAAATGGTTCTTCGCTGTTTTCGGTGGAATGTCCGGAAAGGAACTAAACAACCGGAGTTGTCTTATTTAAACTTTGCGCCAACAACTTCAGTTTGCAAAGGAGCTTCCACCCATAAGTATTTTAAAGGGCGGATAAAAAACATCTACCCGCATTGATGCCTGACAATGCGGGTAGATGAATTTTATAGATCGCCGGCCGGTTTGTCGAGTCTGGAATGCAATGGGTGGTATCCCCGGACAGGCTTTGCAACACCATCGCTCCACCGAAAAAAGCGGGAACCAAATAAATTTCATTTGCAAAATTGCCGGAAGGAGCAATATAGAACGAGGATGAGCCTCAATCATTACGACATCATCATTATCGGCAGCGGCGCGGGCGGCGGCACGCTGGCGCTCAAGCTCGCGCCCTCGGGCAAGCGTATCCTCATCCTGGAGCGCGGCGGTTTTCTGCCGCGCGAAAAACAGAACTGGGACCCGACGGAGGTGTTCGTGAAAAACCGCTACACCTCGAAAGACACCTGGTACGATAACGACAACAAACCGTTTCAGCCGGGCTCGCATTATTTCGTCGGCGGCGCGACGAAAATGTATGGCGCAGCCTTGTTCCGCCTGCGGAAGGAAGATTTCACCGCGCATAAAACCGCCGATGGGCCGACCCCGGACTGGCCGGTGGGGTATGACGAATTCGAGCCTTATTACACTCAGGCGGAAAAGCTTTATAACGTCCACGGCCAGCGCGGCGATGACCCGACCGATCCGCCGGCGAGCGCGCCGTATCCGTCCCCGCCCATCAGCCACGAACCGCGTATCCAGGAGCTCGCCGACAATTTGAGACGCGCGGGCTATCATCCGTCGTACGCGCCGACGGGAGTTTTGCTCAATGAATCCGATGCGCCGCACAGCAGGTGCATCCGTTGTGATACCTGTGACGGATTTCCCTGTCTCGTCCACGCCAAGTCGGACGCCGAGGTCATGGCCGTCCGTCCGGCGTTGGAGTATCCGAACGTGACCTTGCTGACGAATGCACATGTTCAAAAACTGGAAACCAGCGCGGGTGGAAATGAAATCACCAAGGTCATCGTCGAGCGCGAGGGGCAGCGGGAGGAATTTTCCGGCGACCTGGTCGTGGTGTCCTGCGGGGCAGCGAACACGGCGCGGCTGCTGTTAATGTCCGCCAACGACAAGCATCCGCGCGGCCTGGCGAACGGCTCGGACATGGTCGGGCGGCATTACATGTTTCACAATGGCGTCGCACTCGTCGCCCTGTCCCTGCGCCCGAATGAAACGGCTTTCCAAAAAACCCTGACGATAAATGATTTTTACCTGCGCGCGGACGACTATGAATTTCCGCTCGGCAACATCCAGATGATCGGCAAGTCCAAAGGCCCGATGTTCAAGGAGGACTCGTATGGATTGGCACCGGGCTGGACACTGGATCAAATGGCAAAACACGCCGTGGATTTCTGGCTCATGAGTGAAGATCTTGGGTTGCCGCAAAATCGCGTGACGCTGAATTCCAAAAACGAAATCCAACTGCATTACGAATTCACCAATCTGGAGCCGATCAACCGGCTGCGGAAAAAATTGCAGTCCATGCTGGAGCATCTGGACATGCACCCGCATCTCCTCCCGAATAACCTGTATCTGGGAAAACATATTCCGGTTGCGGGCGTCGCCCATCAATCCGGCACCTGCCGTTTTGGCACGGATCCCAAAACTTCCGTGCTTGATGTGAACTGCAAGGCGCACGAAGTCGACAATCTTTACGTGGTGGACACCAGCTTTTTTCCCAGCATCGGGGCGGTGAATCCTTCGCTTACAGCCTTCGCGAATGCACTGCGCGTCGGTGACCACCTGCTGGAACGCCTTAAATAAGGCATTTTATAATAAGATGTTTCCACGCGCTCTCCGTCCCGATGAACCTAGTCAGCGGCTCGGATCGTTTTGCGAAGGTAGAAATGTGCAACTGCTGTTCCTTCTCCCCGAGGGAGAAGGTCAGGATGAGGGGGAAGGCGGCGCTCATTTCAAATTGCGCTGGTCTAAAATTTGGATGACAACTTTCCCCTCACCCCGGCCCTCTCCCTTGGGGAGAGGGAGAAGCGTGCGCTGCGTCTCGACACTGGAACGCGTTGGGTGGTTCATGGGTTCAATGCGCGAAATTTTTTGGGGGAAATCTCACCCTCTCCCAGCGGGAGGGGCCGGGGTGAGGGAGAAAAACATCGGAAACCAATAGCTGCAACTTATCTTAAACCACTCTAAATGGCGCAACGCAGTGAAATCGTGACCGTGTATGCCGCCGGCGTGGTGCAAGGCATCGGGCTGGTCACGTTTCCGGCGGCGAGCGCGGTGTTCACCAGTCCGGCTGATTATAATCTATCGGGCACGGAATATGGCGGCATGTTTTTGCCGCAGGCAATCATGGCCATCCTCGCGTCGCTGGCGGGCGCGGGGCTGCGCAACCGGCTCGGCACCAAAAAAATCTATCTGCTCGGACTGTTGGCGAACCTGCTGGCGATGACGCTACTTGTCGCCAGCCGCTTCGTGATGAAAGATCATTTGCCGGCGTATGTGATTTTGCTGACCGCCACGACGTGCATGGGGATCGGTTTTGGTTTCACCGTGCCGGCGCTCAATACTTTTGTCGCCGCATTTTTTCCGCAAAAAGTTGACCGGGCCGTGCTGACTTTGAATGCGCTTCTGGGTCTGGGAACCGCGCTCGCGCCGGTGTTTGTGGCGCTGTTTTTAGGATTCGGCATCTGGTGGGGTTTGCCCGTGCTCGTCGGCGCGCTGATCCTGGGACTGCTTTTATTCAGCCTCAAACAACCCCTGAACGAAAGTGAATCGCCTGTGACCGGCCGGCCACAAAAGGCCAAAGGAAAATTTCCCGCGCGGTTCTGGATTTTTGCCGCCTTCGCGTTGCTCTATGGCGTGTGTGAAACGATGAACGGAAACTGGGCGTCGCTTTATTTGAAAGAACATTTTGGCGCGTCCGCGTCCATGTCAGCGCTCGCGCTGACGATTTTTTGGAGCATGGTCACGGCGGGACGAATCCTGTTTGCCGTCATTGAAAAATGGCTGCCGGAAGAGATGGTCTGCCGGATTTTGCCGCTCGTGGTGCTGGCGGCCCTGATTGCGAGCGCGTACGCGCCGAAAACCAATCCTCTGATGGGTGTCTTGACGTTCGCGCTGGCGGGGCTGGGCTGTTCCGCGCTGCTGCCGCTGACGATCAGCTTCGGCCAGAAGGAATTGACCACCATCGCCGCGTCGGTGGCGGGCGGACTGATCGCGTTTTACCAGGTCGGCTATGGCATCGCCGCGTTTGGCGTCGGGCCGTTGCAAACGGCGGGTTTGGACCTGCACGTGATCTTTGGCGGAACAGCGGTTGTCGCGCTGGCGCTGTCCGTGCTATCCTTCGTCGTCACGCGGAAACCGCACGCGGCGGTTTGAAATTTAGTTCAACCATTAATCGAGGAAAATCATCATGAATCTCAAAGGCAAAGTCGCCATTGTCACCGGCGGCAACAGCGGCATCGGCATGGCCATCGTTTTGGAACTGGCGCGGCAGGGGGCGAACATCGTCATCGATTACGTCGCGCATCCGGAAGCGACGGAGGCGCTCGAAAAACAACTTCACGATCTGGGCGATTGCGCCATCGGAGTGAAGGCGGACGTGAGCCAGGTGGCCGACTTGCAAAATCTGATCGCCGCGGCGGTGCAGGAATTTGGCCGCGTGGACATCATGGTCAATAACGCCGGTGTGGAGACCCGCACCTCCATCCTCGACACGACCGAGGCGCAATATGAAAAAGTGCTCGCCATCAATCTCAAGAGCGCGTTCTTCGGCACGCAGCTGGCGGCGCAGCAGATGATCAAGCAGGGCGGGGGCGGGCGCATCATCAACATCACCTCGGTGCATGAAGACTGGCCGATGCCGGGCAACACCGCTTATTGTCTCTCCAAGGGCGGGATGCGGATGTTGACGCGCACGGCGGGCGTGGAACTTGCGCCGCACAACATCCTCGTCGTCGGGGTCGGCCCCGGCGCGGTGGCGACGCCGATCAACCTTGGCACGATGCAGGATCCGACGCTCTTGCAAAGATTGAACAACGCCATTCCGCTCGGTCGCATGGCGAAGCCGGAAGAGATCGCCAGCCTCGTTGGATTTCTCGCCGGCGACGGGGCAAGTTATATGACGGCGACGACTATTTTCGCCGACGGCGGCATCATGCAGAGCAGTCCGGGGCTCTGACCGGACAATTTCGTTTTATTGCATCCACGCCGCCCGGGTCAGAATAAAAGTATACGTCAGTCAGGTCTGGCCCCTTTCCCTCGTTCCACGTTGCGCCCGCTATACGGGCGCGGACGGCGCAGCGCGCCGTCCCTACCAAATTGGCACGGTACCAGTTGCCTTTGCCTGTTGACTTCAAAACGGCGATTTGAAAGATTCGGGCGTTTTTCAAATCACGAAGCAGGGATCCGAAACATGAAGATCATCGTTTATTCAATCATTGCATTCATAATTTTGCCTGGAACGGTAGTGATGGCGGGTGCGCAGGGGACGGCGTTCACCTATCAGGGCCGGTTGAGTGACGGGGGCTCGGCGGCGAACGGCAACTACGATATCCAATTCACCCTGTTTGCCACGAACGTGAACGGCATAGCCATCGCGGGGCCGGTGACGAATGTGGCGGTGAACGCCGCGAACGGGCTGTTCCTGACCACGGTGGATTTTGGCAACGCTTATGGCGGCAGCAACTGGCTGGAACTCGCGGTCAGCACCAACGGCGCGAACGCTTACACGACACTGGTTCCGCGCCAGCAGTTGACGCCGGTGCCATTTGCCCTCCAGGCCGGCAGCGCGATGTGGGTGGCCGCGACCAATCTGGCCGGGAACATCGCCGATACCCAGCTATCCACGAACGTGGTGTTTCTAAATGGCAGTCCGAGTTTTGCCGGCACGGTGAGTGCCACCAATTTCAGCGGCAATGGCGCGGGCCTGACGAATGTGCCGGGAACCTTGCAATGGCAGACGGTTTCAGGGACGAACCAGCAGGCGGCGGGAAATATGGGGTACATCGTCACGAATAATTTTTTCCTGACGAATTTCCAGGTGACTATCACCTTGCCGGTATCAAATAACATCGGTGACATCGTGCGGGTCACGGATTTTGGTGGGAATTGGAAGGTCGGGCAAAACACGGGGCAGGCCATCCAGGGGCCGGCGGGTGAATTTGCCGGTTACACGGCCTGGACGAACCATCTTCCGCTCGCCACCTGGAGTTCACTCGATGCTTCGGGTGATGGCAGCCAGTTGATCGCGGCGGCGGAAGACACCCTCTACACCTCTTCGGATTCCGGGAACACGTGGGTGCAACGCACAAACTTCCAAGCCGGATATTACGTGGCTGCCTCCACTGACGGGACGAAAATGGTCGCCGTGGGGAACGGCAGCATTGCCACCTCCACCAATTCCGGAGTGACTTGGGCGACGCAAAGCATCTCACAATCATCTAGCTGGCGGGGAGTAGCATCGTCGACGGATGGCAGCCGGCTCGTGGTGGTTCCTGGCAGCGGTTATATTTATACCTCGCCGGATTACGGAGTGGACTGGATCCAAAGAATCGGTTTCAGCCTCAATTGGTATTCGGTAGCCTCATCGGCCGACGGCAGCAAACTCGTGGCATTGGCGAATCCAGGGATTTACACCTCCACGAACTACGGCTCCTCGTGGCTGTTGCGCACAAATCTTTCGCTGAGCGTCGGCAGTTACAACGGCCCGTTTGTGGCGTGTTCGACCGACTGTACCCGGATTGCCGTAGCCGCAGTCAACGGATCGGCGTTGGAACCGATTTATACTTCGTACGATTCCGGGGCGACGTGGAAGGCCCAAAATATCGGCGACCAATCCTGGACATCCATCGCCTGTTCGGCTGACGGAACCAAAATTTTTGCCACGGATGGCAGTTCCACCGGCGGTCCGCGGCACATATACGCCTCCCAGGATTCAGGCGTGAGCTGGCAGCCGTTGATCACAACTAATTTCAACTGGTCGTCGGTGGCGGTGTCATCCGACGGCACTAAAATCACGGCCACCGGCAATGCCGGGTATATTTATACACAGCAATTCGCGGCCAGATCTGCGACCAGCACGGGGACGAATGGATATTTACTTGGCGGGACGGGCTCGGCTGTTGAACTGCAATACATGGGTGCGGGCCAGTTCATTCCCATCAGTCATGAGGGCAATATCACGGCTTATTGAACAATAGACCGCGGGAACGGGGGGATTCTACGGGCTCAACTCGACGGGTAGAAAACATTGACGCCTGGCTTCGGCTTGACTGGTCCGCCGTCGCTCCGAAGCTATGACGGGACAAGCCGGCGAATGGTTGGTCGTCATTTGTCTGTATTCAAAAGAAGTGATGCGCTGACTTTTCCGCCCTCACCGGTGGCAAACGTGTGCCGCCGGCCTTTAACCTCATAAACAATCACCAGCGCCTTATTCCATCCCGGCGTCGGGTCGGCTGATAACCACTCCGGTCTGGCAAAAAACTCTGCTTCCGGCTGACGAAGCAAATCGTTGACCCGACAGGTAACATCTGAATAGTGCGTGCCTGAGCCATAGGTCGCTGAAATGATCAATAAATCTGCGGCGGCCGTCGGAGCATCGACGGCAGATGAGCGGCAACGACCGGCCTGGTTGGCGCGCAGCCAACAACCAACAAGCCGGCCGCCAGGATGAGAATGTGCCGAGTCTTCATAAAGCGCGTAATGATGCCAAACGGAATAATGCCGCGACTGCGGGACAAGCGCGGTGTCTGGGTTGGTCACTTGGGCACCACAAAATCAAGTAGTATAAATCTGCGGCGCATGACAATCGCATGGACGGCGAGATGTCCTGAGTGGCTTACCGCAATGCGAACAGCGATAAACCCCGGAACGGAAATGAAACCAGCGCACGAGCGAATATGCCCCGACCGCAAAACAGAGACCGCCGAAGAATGAAATCATCAAAGAGTCCAGGCTGGCACCAAAAACCTGCCACCAATGAGCATCAGGAGCGACATAATATCCCACCGTCCAAGCTAGAACAGCGAACGTGAGGAAAAAACCGATAACAAATCCAATGAACCCCGCATACATTTCGCGGTTGACTGCTCTGAATGCTCTGGACTCTGGCGTCAAATTATTCATGGCGTGCAAACGATGTCTAACCGATATTGTGCTGAACTTTTGCGGCCCATCAAGGCCGCATTTTTTGGAGTTTTAGCGCCGGGAATGTGATTTGTCCAGCTCGGGAATGGGCTGGGGAGGCTGGTATTCAGTTGGCGCGGACTGACGTCCGCGGCTACGAGAATAAGCGCCAGAAATCCCAACCGATTCGTTGCCTCCGTTGCCTTCTGTTAAAATAAAAGTTCCTTACCACACCGAAATATGCCGCCCCTCACGGGGCTGGTTTTCAGATTGATGGCGCGGACGCATGACTGCGGCATGGCTGGCTTTGGAGTAAGTAAACACTGACCACTTAAATATTGACAAAGTAAACAATGACAGCTAAAGTGCGTCGAGGCAGTTGAGATCCGAGCTGGGTGGACGAGCGGGTGAGTTGTGATTGCCGATTGGCGATGGCATTACGGATTTGCGGGTTCCTCCTGCGCCAAGGCCATGGAGGACAGGTGTTCTTTGACATAGCGTCGAAAAGGCGCGAGGCGCGGGAAGGGCTGGGCTGGAATGGCTTAAACCGAGCCATTCCACCCAGGTCCTAACCTGACGGGCCACCATGGAAATTACGATTTCGAGGTGCGAATTTCGGATCTCAAATTTCGCAGCAGTCCGCAGGTAGGAGGTAAAATGATGATTGTCACAGAAAAATTTTGGTCAGGACGCCGCGGAAGGTATTGTGCGACTGGTGTTTAGCGAGGAGTTGGCATGTGCGGATACATGAATTTTACCAAACGAAGCCACCGTTTCCTTATAAACATTACGTTTTATTGATTTGGGTTCTCCAAATAAAGCCATCGGGCACGTAGTGATGATCGATATGAGCTATGAAAAGTTTCAAGTGTTCAGAGTGCGGTGTAGAAACCATCGGAATAATCTGATTTGAGGTCTGGACGAAACCAAGGCTCCCTCATCCTAGCCTTCTCCCTCTTCGGGAGGGAGAAGGAATTCGTAGTGCGATTTCGGGATCGCTCGCAATGTGGTTTGCAACCGGGCGATCTTTTCTACAGAGCATGTTCAGTGTTCAGGCCCAAAGGATGTGGCGGGACGCCTGCGGTACGAACCAAATCCAAGTGAATCCGACCTAATCCAACCTGATCGGTGGTCGAGGGACGAGGACGAGGATGAGCGGATTTTTTAGGCGAGCAAGCGGATCTGGAGTTTTTGCAGGTCGTCGCAGAGTTCGCGGGCGGAGGCGTGACGGTGCCGGGGATTGGGCTGGCAGGCTTTGAGCATGATGATGTTCAAATGCATGAAATGGGCGGAGTCGTTCGTGGTGACCAAGGCGGAGGGGAGGTCCGGGAATCTGGCGGGGGGCTGGCCGGTGGCCAGGACGTACAACATCATTCCGAGTGAATAGATGTCGGCGCGGACGGTGCCGGGTTCTTCCGGGGGCATGAAGCCGGGCGTGCCGACGATGCTGCGCGGCTGCTGGTCCGACCGGATTTCAGTCATCAGCCCGGGATCGGCCAGGCGGGGCTGGCCGTTCACAAAGATGATGTTCGGCGGTTTGAGGTCGCGATGGGTCACGCCCTGGCTGTGCAAAAATTCGAGACCTTCGCAGATGGAAATGCCGATGCGCAGACAATCCTTCAGCGGCAGACGCTTGTCGGGTTGATGGGAACATTCGCGCGCAAGATCGCGGGGAAGGTAGAGCGAGGATTTGGTCTCCCAACCGTCAGCAACGGAGTCGCCCAGTTCCATGATGTAATAAAAATGGTCCGGCTTGATTTCGCTGACGAAGACGATTTTCAGCAAACCGGGATGCAGTCCGGAAATGGGCTGGTATTTTTTTACGCCATGGTATTCGCGGTCGAACGGTTCGTGACTGTCGCCGAGGCGGGCGCGGTAGATGGCCTTGACGGCATGCCACTCGCCGGTTTTGGCGCGGGCGAGCCAGACCTTGCCGTAAGCGCCTTCGCCGAACGGCGGGTGGAACAAAACATATCCGGGCACGGCCGGCACCGGCTCCATCGCGGGAGACTTTTTAAGTTTTTGCGCGGGCAAAAGTTTTGCGACCAGCGTGCAGGCCATGGCGCAAGGTAGTTGGGCGCCGCTGATGATGAGCCAGGGGAACCAATAGTTAGTGAAATAGCTCAACGCAATCGCGGACAGGGGAACCAGGATGAAAAGCGCGATCGCAACGCCACAGGCATCCGGCAGGCGCAGCCGGTTCAGCCCAAGGCCGAGCAGGGTGCCGGTGCAGAACAGCAAAACGAACCCGACACCGGCGGGCGGGAGGAGGAGCGAATCGCCGTTCAACAGGTTCAGGAATTGCGTCAGGAGGATTTCGACGCCGCCGGAAGATTCATTGGTCCAGCGGGTGTAAGGCGTGCCGAATTCGTCCGGTTCGCCATCGGGCAGGGGAGTCTTCGGCCAAAGCCCGATGAAAACGATCTGGTTATGGAAATAGTTTTTTGGCCGGGTGAGCGCGAACTGGTAGCTGAGGCGGGTCCACGGCCCGGGCTGGCCGTAATAGCGCAACCAGCGTTCGTGGGGGGTGTCGGAGAGTTTCGCGCCGGAGACCTGGGCGGCGGTCCACGGCAGGCTGGGATAAGCTTGCGGCGAAGGATATGGCCATTGGCGGCGGACGACGCGTTTCACGATGTCATCGGGGTCGAGATACGCGACGCCCCAGTTGTTGGAACCGGCGGCGGCCAGAAATTTATCCGCCGGCAGCACCGGCTGGACGCCGCTGACGCCGGGCAGCTCAAGCTGGGTTTGCTCGGCCATCAAAACCACCTTGCGCTGACGCCGCAGGGCTGCCGCCAGGTCGTCGTCGGTTTGAGGATCGCGGAGTTGGTGGAAGAACGAGTCGAGCACGACGAGGGAAGCACCGTCATCGGCCAGGCGGTTGAGGAGTTGCGCGTGCAGAGCGCGGTCCCAGGGTTGAGTTCTTTCTTGATGCAGGCGGTCAAATGAACCATTGTCCATGAGGATCAGGGTCACACGGTTGGGAACTCCATGAGAACCGAGGCAAAACAGGTAATCGTAACTGGCATCCGTCCAAAGCCCGCCGGGCCTGGCCGCCCAAAGCAGCCATCCGCAAAGCACGGCCAGCGCCGCGCCGATGACCGGGGCGATCGGAGTTTTTTTGGAGCCGGCCCGTTCCTTCACGATTCGTTTCCTGAAAGATTATGCAAAGCGGGGTGGAAACGGAGCATTTTTTATTTTAGTTTCCCCGAGGGCTGCCGATGCGAGCAGGGCAGGCAGGAAATATTTATTACAAACACTTAAAAACAACCACATTAGAAAAATAGAAATCATGAAAAAAAGTTTAACTTCAGTCATTATCGTAGCGGGGGGCATCTTGCTGGCCGGCGTCCTGGTCGGATTGTCAGGTGTTCCAAGTGATGAGGCGGGTGTTTTCACGAAATCAACCTCCGTCATCCCTGGTATAGGAACGACTTACGGTTATGCGAAATATACGAATTCTGCCGGCTCGGTTGTGATTACGCCGTCCAATGGCGTCACCAGCATCACATTTGCAGATATATCAAGCTTTCCGGCACCTTATAATTCCGTGGTGGTCGGATGGGATGCAATCACTCAAAAAGAATACGGAACCAATATGCTGGCCAACACCGTCACTATTCCGGTGAGCACGAATGCACTGACCACCAATGACTCTTACAAGCTGACGGTTTACGTTCTGAACACCCCGCCACCGCCGAGCAACGGCGTACCAATTATTATGAGCCTCGTGCAGCATACCAATTAGAGGCAATTGGAAAATAATCAAAAACTAAACCGTAGCCGGGCCAGAAACGTCCGGTTGCGGGGCAGGTCGTTGTAAAGGTTCAACGGGTCGAGGTGATAATTCTGGTCGCCGATGTTCAGCAGGCCGAAGGTGATTTCCGCGCGGCGATGCCAGAAGCGATAGCCGGCATAAGCATTGAACTGCCAGAATTCAGAGCTGGCTTCGCCGTTGGAATTATTCTGGCGATACCAGTGAGCTTCGAGCAATGAGAACAAGCCGGTGGGAGAATTCCAGTTGGCGTGCAGGTTGATAGTTTGCAGCACGCTGTCCGCGCTCTGGCGCTGTTGAAAGTCAACATCATTGCCCGCTGGCAGGTTCGCGGGAATCTGCGAGTAACTGGTATCCAGATTCGCCTGCGAGAGCCGGTATTGCGCGCCCGTCGACCATTGTTTGCCTAACAGTTGATCCACGTTGGCGGTGACGGAACGCTCGCGATAATTCAGGGATTCTCGTTGTCCCAGCGTATTGGCGTAGGCTCCGGATAAGGCATCGTAGTTAAAAAATCCTGCTACTTCGTCCAGCTTGGAATACAGAAGCTCGCCGGACAACGACAGATAGGTTCCGGTATCAATTTTTTGTTCCAGAGAAAGATTCACAGTGTCAAGCCGCGAGCCGCTGGCGTCGCCCGCCACCGAAGTGGGGATCAGGCCGGCGAATGACTGGTTGAAGCCAGCAACTTCCGTGGGCTCAATCCGGTAGTCCTCGCTGTCGGTGAATCCCGTCAGCGATCGTGTGTAGGCGGCACGGAGGGTCGTGTGGTCAAGCGGAGTCCAGACGATGCCGGCCTTGGGCGAAAGCTGCGCGGTGCCTTTTTCCACCGAGGAAAACGGCGCACTGGAAAAATCCGCCGGTTCATGCAGCCAGTCATAGCTCAATCCGGCTGTCATAGCCAGCGAATCAAACATCTGCCAGGTATGGTAGCCGTAGAAACTCAACTCACGATTATTCAGGGTGAAATTTTGATCCGTCATGACTGGAGGGTACGGGAATTCGTTGTAAACAAATTCAAGTCCGGGAGCAGCAAAATTAGTTCCAGGAGAGTACGCCTCGTAATTTTTATAGGTGGTGTCACCCCATTCATATCGTACACCCAAAATAGTGGTGTGGTCGGGCTGTTCAAAAATCTGCTGCAATTCTATTGAGTTTTCTTTTGGTGAAATTGACTGGGCATCGTAGATGGGAGATACCGTCCCAACAGAATACAATGTATTGAATATATAACCGGCATCATATTGCTCAGTAAAGTCTGTCGCGGACATAGAGGCTGACCGATGCGTGGCGAAGAACAAGGTTTGCACGCCCGGACTCCATTCGTGGTGATAGCCGAGGGTAATGTTCGGTTCCTGCTTTTGATACTCGGAAAAATCAGAAGCCATGGTCGGCGGGTCAAAATACTGGCCGTCATCGCCATTGTGAACGTCCAGCATTTGCACCGTCCCGAAGAGGCTGTCCTGTGGCGTGAGCTGGCCTTTGAGGCTCAAGTCCACCTCGCGCATTTTAAAACCATTATTCGGAAACTGGCCGGGATCCGACCGGTAGGTCGTGCCGAGGTTGTAACTAAAGTCGCCGGAAGTGTAAAATTGGTTTGCCTGCTCCTGCCACGCTCCCCGGCTTAAATAAGTGGTCTCGTCATTGACGCCCAAACGATTTTGTTCGAATAATTTGTTGTAAGGCTGTTCCGCGACGCTGTAATCCAGCCAGCCCGCACCCGTCGGCGCCAGCAGGTTTGCAATCCAAAATTCACCGGACGAAGGCGCGTCGTACCGCAGGTTGCTCCAGTCCGGGGAGCGCAATTGTTCGTAGCTGTTCGCCAGAAATAGATGTGCGGAATAATTCGCGTAATCGGAACTCACCGCGCGCCCCGCCTCGCGCACGCTCACGTCAGCAAGGCCGGCATCGTCATACATGCTCGCCAGATTCGCGCTGCGCACGGCGCTGTCTTGGTCCAGCAAAAGCTGCGAGCGATAGACGCTGCGATTGTCGTTCAACGACTGGGATTTCTCCAAATCACGGATGGCGTCGTTGATCTGGTTGTTCTCCTGGTTCAACAATGCGGAGTAAAGCCACGCCGTCGGGTCGTTTGCATCCAGTTTTTTGGCGAGCGCCAGTTCCTTCGCAGCATGAACGTCGTCGCCGGTATGGGCGTAAGCTTTGCCGAGGTAGCTGCGCAATTCGGCGCGCTGCGGTTCGAGCGCGGCGGCCACGAGCAGGTCTTCGCGCCCGCCGGCATTGTCGCGGAGCCGAATTTTGCAGAGGCCGCGGCCCAGCCAGGCGTTGCCAAGGGCGGAATCGATGGCGAGCGCGCGATCGAATGAATCACGCGCCAGTTTCGGCTGGTTCTGCGCGGACAAAATGAAACCTTTCAACACCAGCGCCTGCGGATTGCGCGGGGAAAGTTTCAGGCTCGCATCCAAATCCTTCATGGCGTCCGGCATCCGGCCAAAACTGAATTCCAGCTCCGCGACCCGTTCGCGCGCGAAACCGAAGTTTGGAGAGATGGCGGCCGCCTGTCTTGCGAGATGCAGGGCGTTCTCCAAGGAGGTCTCGCGGAGGGCGCGTGATTGTTCAAAATACGATGCGGCGAGACATTCGGATGCCAGTTGCGGTTGCGTGCTGGAAACGGACGGCTGCCGTTTCACGGCGGCGATGAGTTGATGCAACGAGTCGCACAGCCGTTTTGAGCGGTCGGACTGGTTGGTGATCGCGGACAAAATCTCCTCCGTTTTTCCCACTTCACCGACGGACAGCAGCAGGGCGGCATGGAAAATCTTTTCACGGTCGGAAATGTTCATGCGCCCATCGGGGTAATGGGCGAGCGCGGCCAGCAGATCCCCTTCGCGATAGTCTTCAATGACCGTGGACAAATCCTTTTCCTCATCCGTTGTGAATTGCAGTTCGTCCGGGTCGATGACGGCGGGATAATAAAAACACCATTGCAAGAGGTTGTTGGCGATGAAGCCGGGGGTGCGCACGGGATTCTTGCCGGGTTCGGCGACGGCCTGTTCGTTGTTGGTCAGGAGCAGAACGGAATTGGTATTGCCGAAACGGATCTTGCCATCCACGACGGAGAGCGTGGTGGTGCCGGTGTCGTCGACGGCCATGAGAAATTCTGTGCCTTCCACACCCGCGACCGATCCGTGCGAGAGCAGATGGATATGGCCCGGCCGGTCGCGATGAAAAAACGAGATGCCGCCTTGGATGAGATTTAGTCCGGCCTGGTCGTTGGACGAATTCGGCGGCAGGATTTCGAGTTCGGTCGAAGCGCCAAAGGCAATGATACTCTGGTCGGACCAGCGGAGCGCGACGCGGCTGTCCCTGCCCGTGCGGATGTGGTCGGACGCATGCAGGGTTAAATTCGTTTGTGCGGCGGTCCAGCCGGTTGAACCGTTGGAATAGATTTCAACGCGGCCTTGGGCCTCCACAATGCGGATTTCAACGGGCGGGGGACCGGCGCCGGTCTGGGCAATGCCAGTCACGCTGCAGAGCGCGAAGAAAATAAAAATCGCGACCGGCAAAACTTTTTTTAAAGTGTTGAGTGCCACACTCAAGGATTCCCTTCAGATACTTCTGGTTTACAACGTTTAAAGAAACCAGAGGGAGGCGGCGAGAGCAAATTTTTTTGGCGGATTTTTGTTTGCCATTTTGTTTGCCAACCGGCACCGGAACGGCGTTTACTGGAACTGTGACGGACGAATTGATTCCAACTCGCGCGACGCTCTTGCAGCGGCTAAAAGACTGGCAGGATCAGGCCGGTTGGCAGGATTTTTTTGACACGTATTGGAGCCTGATTTTTGGCCTCGCCATCAAAAGCGGACTGTCCCAGAGCGAAGCGGAGGATGTCGTGCAGGAGACCTTGATTTCGGTCGCGAAGCACATGCCGACTTTTCAATACGATCCGGCCATCGGCTCCTTCAAAGGCTGGTTGTTGAACCAGACCCGATGGCGCATCGCCGACCAGGTCCGCAGGCGCCGCCGCCGCGGATGGTATGAACAGGGGAAGGATTTTCCACCCCCGGAAGACCTTGATTTCCAAGACACGGTTTTGGACAAAATCTGGGATGAGGAATGGGAGAAAAACATTTTCCAGGCTGCGACCATCCGGGCCAAGCGCAAGGTGGAAGCCCGCCAGTGGCAGGTTTTTGATTTTTATGTCGTCAAGGGCTGGTCGCCGGAGGAGACGGCCAAGGCGTTCGATATTTCGGTCGGACAGGTCTATCTCATCAAACACCGGGTATCAGAAATCATCCGGCTTGAAGTCGAACAGCTCAAAAAAGAGACGAATTAGTTTCTGTCCAAATCAAGGAATGCAACCGGTTTCCACGGGCTTGGCATTCAGTTTTTTCCGCTTCCGCGAAACCCAATCCGCAGGTACCCCAAAAAAAAGTTCATTTTTTTTGAAAGAATTCAAAAGTCCCGACGTAGTACTAGTGTGAGTCGAATTTAATTTAAACCAGCCTCGGCCAAATGTGGACCGGGATTTTGGGGGCAAAGGGCTTTGTCGAGGCTGGTTTTCCTTGTTTTCCGGATTAAAAGGCATTGATCCGGAGTTTCTGTATTTCCTTCATCGGGCATCCCCCTCAAGAAAAGATTGCCATTTTCGGCATTTGTTTGTTAAATCGCTTGGTCATCAGTTAAAACTAGGCAACAAATATATGATTTCAAACGAACGGTCTTCCTTCTTTCGGCGTCCGAACCCGAATTATTCGCAGCCATCGCCGTCCTGGCCTCAATATCAGCAAAAGCCCCCCGTACGGGAGGATGCTCTCAAAACCGGCGCGGTGGCGATTGAGCGCAAAACCTTTCATTTCAAGTTGAGCGAGAATCCCCGTGGACGTCTGCTGCGGATCACGGAAGAGACCGGCGAACGCCGCAATTCCATCATCATCCCTTCGACCGGTCTGGCGGAATTCAAGAAGATGCTGGATGAAATGGTTCAGGCTGCGGAAAGCACGCCGCCGCCGGCAAACCCGAATCCACTGCCTTAAATTAACGGCCTGCCTTGTGCCTTGTACGCGGTTGCAGTCTGGAAAATCCTTTCCATTTCGGCGTTGTTGTGTAATCTATTTTGACCGCAACGCACCGGGCGTCTGGAACCGGTAAATCCTTTGCGCGCTTAGCTCAGTGGTAGAGCATTACCTTCACACGGTAGGGGTCGCAGGTTCGAAACCTGCAGCGCGCACCATTTTCCCTGTTTAAAACCTATGCGGTGGAATTTTGTTTTAACGGGCAAAATACGTCCAGCCTTCAAAATCCCTTATTTTATCTATGTTCTCTAGAAAAGGTTGTGAATAACTCCGACTTTTTGGGCCGAACTGACGATAATTTGAATCTTTTTGCCAATGCCAACTGTTTCAGCCCTTTGCCGTCCGAAATCGTCGGGGCATTGCGACCGCCAAAGATTTTCGGACAAATGGTCAGATGAATCTCGTCAACCAGATTCGCGCGGAACAGCGCGTCATTCAATTCACCGCCGCCTTCGCACAAAAGCCGTTTTACTCCAAAATCATTTTTCAGCCAATTTAGCGCCGCGCCAAAATCCACCTCGGATTCGCCGCAAATTTTCACCTCGTCGGCCTGTTGCCTCAGTTTGGCCAGATTTTGCCTGGACGCGCGTTCGGTCGTCAAAATGATGATCGGCGAGAACCGTTTTTTAAAGATCTTGGCCGATGGGTTGATTGAGCCGCTGCCGCTCACGAGCACGCGTAAGGGATATTCCGCCAGCCCGTTTTGGATCCGCAATTTGCGGAATTTTTCGCCGCCGTTGCCCAGCGTGGTCCCGGAAATTTCCACCGTCCGGGCTCCGCATAAGATGGCATCCGCCGTCGCCCGCAACTCGTAGAGATGCTCCAGGTCGCGCGCACTGCCGAACGAGTGTACCGCGCGGTTGGCGGTCGCGATTTTTCCGTCCGCCGTAACTGCCATGTTCATAAAAACAAACGGCAATTTTGGGGTTCGGTCTTTGGGCTTGGGACTCATAAGATCAGCATCGCATCGCCGTAGCTGAAGAACCGGTATTTTTCCCGGATCGCTTCCGCATAGGTTTTCAAAACCAGTTCGCGCCCGCGATCTTTTTCGCCCGGCGCGGCGAATGCGCTCACGAGCATCAGCAGTGTGGATTCCGGCAGGTGAAAATTTGTCAGTAACGAATCCACGATTTTAAATTCCGCCGGCGGGAAAATAAAGATGTCGGTTTTACCCCTATAAACATTGAACATTCCTGCATTCTGCCGCGCGACGGTTTCCAGCGCGCGCGTCGCGGTGGTGCCGGCGGCATAAATTTTTTTACCGGATTTTTTCGCGGCGTTCACGGCGGCAACGACCGTCTCGCCGATTTCAAACCGCTCGCCGTGCATCTTGTGCTCCGCGACATTTTTCACTTTCACCGGCAGAAAAGTTCCCGCGCCGACGTGCAAAGTGATGAAGCAGACGGTCACGCCGCCGGCACGGATTTTTTCCAGGATTTCCGGGGTGAAATGCAGGCCCGCCGTCGGTGCCGCCACGGATCCGGCGGCCTGCGCGAAGACGGTTTGATATCGTTCGCGATCTTCGGACTTTTCAACGGGGCGATCAATATAGGGTGGCAGGGGCATTTCGCCCAGTTTCTCAAGTTCGGCGAATATATTTTCCGTGCCGGAAAATTCCAGGCGACGGTGGCCTTCAGTGTTGTGTTCCAGAACTTTGGCGAAGAAATTTGTCGCTGTGCCTGATTTATCGAGCAACTGAATCTTCACCCCGTTTTTTGCCCGTTTGCCGGGCCGCATCATCGCCCACCAGTTGTTCACGTCGTTCTCTTCAAGCAGCAAAATTTCAAATTTCCCGCCGGTTTCCGGATTTTTTCCATGTAAACGCGCAGGAATGACGCGTGAATTATTTAGCACCAGCACGTCGCCTTTCTCCAAAAAATCCGGCAGTTCCGAAAAGTGCCGGTGCTCAATTTTCCCGTTTTCGCGGTGTAAAACGAGCAGGCGCGAGCCGTCCCGGCGTGGAGCAGGCTGCTGCGCGACGAGTTCCGGCGGCAAATCATAATGAAAATCAGCAGTCTGCACAAAGAGAGGGTAGCGGAGCGCGAAACGGCGGGCAATTCACGGGTGGCCTCAATATGTGAATAACTTGTTAAGATCACGCTTGACGCGAAAGGGTAAATAGTTCTAAATAGTGGCAGAAAGTTGAACGAAGTAGCGAAAAAGCGGTTTTCCAAAAATGGTGTGAATAGTTTATGTCCGCAAACGCAACCATGCCGATCATTTTTGCGAACCGTTTCGAGCACGCGACGGATGGGCAGTTGCGCACGCAGATACCGTCAAAGTGGCGGCCGGAAAGCGGCAAGGAACGCTACTTCGTACAGTTGCTGGATCATAAAGCGGCAGGCAAGCATCTGCGGGTGTTGCCGATGGAAGAGGCGCTCCGTTTGCGTGATGAATTGAGTCGGAAGGGCGAGAGCGACGCTGCCCAGGAAGACAACAAGCGGGCGCTGGCGAGCGAGATGGAAATTGTGGATTTGGATAGCGCAGGGCGCGTCACGTTGCCCGAGTCGATGGCTGCGGCGTCGGGCATCGGTAAAAACGACAAGGTCATGCTGACCGGTTCGTTCAGCTATTTTGAGATTTGGAGCATGGAACGGCACGCCAGGGTCCGCGCGGCGGATGAGGCGTTGAAAAACAAAAAATAAACCTAGGCGAAACATGAAACTATCAAAGTTGCTTGGCGCAGGAAAAAGCTTTTTCGGCGGACACGAGACGGTTTCGTATCGTGCGAACAAGAAGGTTTACGTGCCCAAGTTCACGGACGGCAAAAACCCGTTTGTCGCCGACAAGGCGGAAGCGCCGGAAAAGCCCGCGCCCGTCGAGCCGCAACAGATTTCGGCCCCGCCCGCGGCGGCGCCCAAACCCGTACGCGCCGCAGGTTGGGCGGACAAGTTGAATCCGTTCCGCGCGCCGGAACCGGCCGCGCCCATGCCGAACGTGCAGCCCGACCTGCTCTCGCTCGATGCGGTGAAGGTGTTGCACAACGACCTGTCCGATGCGGAAGTGGAATTTGTGCCCGTCAAGTCGCGGAACAATTCTCCGTCCACCGGCGGGTTCATGGATGAAGCCGTTTTAAAAACCGCCTGACAATGCGCAGTGCCCGAATTCATTCACAAATCAGTGATGGCGGCGGAGGTGCTGGCCGCCCTGAATCCGCTCCCGGGCGGGCGGTACGCGGACGGCACGCTCGGTGGAGCTGGTCACGCGGAGCAGTTGCTGACCGCGAGTTCCCCGACTGGATGGCTGTTTGGGTGCGATCGCGATGGCGTCGCCCTTGAAGCGGCGCGGGCGCGGCTGGATGAAAAGTTTGCCGGGCGGTTCGAGCTGCGGCGCGGAAATTTTGCGGAACTGGCGGACTGGGTCGCGGAAAATAGTTGCGACGGCGTGCTGCTGGATCTGGGTGTGAGTTCGCCGCAGCTGGATACCGCCGAACGGGGGTTTAGTTTCCAGCAGGACGGCCCGCTCGATATGCGGATGGACGACCGCCAGAGGTTGACCGCGGCGGAGCTGGTGAACAGCGAGGACGCGGAAACGCTCGCGAAAATATTTTGGGAATACGGCGATGAACGCGAGTCGCGAAGGTTTGCCAGGGCGATCGTTCACGACCGGGTATTGCGAAAATTTGAGACGACGAAGCAGTTGGCGGATTTGATCGAACGCCTCGCGCCGCGACACGGTAAAAAGGCGCATCCGGCCACGAAAGTGTTTCAGGCGTTGCGGATCGCGGTGAACGACGAGATCGGCTCGCTGAAAAAAGGGCTGGCAGCGGTGGTGAAGATTTTGAAACCGGGCGGACGGCTGGCCGTCATCACGTTTCACAGCCTGGAAGACCGGGTGGTGAAGGAATTCGGGCGCGAAAAGACGCGCGACTATGAATTCAGCGGCGAAGTGGACGTCCCGGAGTTGCGGACACCGGTGACGCCGGTATTGAGATGGGTTTCGCGCAAGGCGGTTTTGCCGGGCGCAGAAGAGTTGAAGGACAATCCGCGCGCCCGCAGCGCGCAGTTGAGAGCATTCGAAAAAATTTGATATGGCAGGCAATCGCAAACAGCAGTCGGCGGCGGCGCACTTCAGCACGGTGCTGAAGGTGGTGCTGTTGTGCACGCTCATCGGCGGTTCGGCCATCGGCTACGTCTGGCAGAAAAGCGAGATTTCGCGGCTGGACAAGCAGATCCGTTCGGCGGAAAAAAATTTGATTCAGTTTCAGGAAGACAACCGGGCGCTGGCGCTCCAGATCGAGGTGTTGAAATCACCCGTGATGATCGACCGCCGGGTCAGGGAATTGAACCTCGGCCTGCAGCCGGCCCAGCCCGCGCAAAAAGTGGTGCTGATGGAAACACCGGTCGCCGCGCCGCCGGAAAAGAATTTTCAACCGCGTCAGTTCGCCCAGCGGCCGGCGGTTGACTTGAACCAGTAATAATTTTGGCCGCCGCTCGTGACGCCGTCGGGTGAGGAACCGATCGCCACGGGCGGCTGGCCTGTTTTTAAAATCCTCCTCATCGTCAGTCCCGTCCTCGCCGGGCAAATTAAAGGCTGACGACGAACAGGGGATGAGGATGAAAGATTAAATGTCCAACAAACAGCAGATCCGCCGCGCACTTTTGCTGATGGGGATTCTTTTTGTGGCGTTCGCCTGCCTTGGCTGGCGGCTGGTGGACCTGCAGATTCTGCGGCACGATGAATTTGCCCGCCTCGCCGAGGAAAAAACGGAACGCAAAACCTGGATGGTCTCGCACCGGGGCGACATCCTGGACGCCAACGGAAACATCCTGGCGACGAGCATTCCGGTGGAGACCATCTGGGCCAATCCTGAAATGCTTGCCGCCCAGACCAACCTGCCGAATGCCGCCGCCGTTTTCGCGCGCATCCTGTCGCCGATGTTGCAGGAGGACGCCGCCAGATTATATTCGCAGATGTTGCCGCGTTTGCGCCGGACAACGAACGGCGTGGTCACCAACCAATACGCCATTTTGAAACGTCAGATTTCCGAGTCGGTCTGGCAGCAGATCCAGGCGACGCTGTGCCGGGTTCCCGCCGGCGTGGACACGCGCACCTGGAAAAAATCCGACCGTTTCGCGCTCACGAACCTTTGCCTCTCGGCCATCGGCGCGGACCCGGAGCAGATGCGCACGAATCTGAACGGCCGGCTGGCGGCCCACGTCATCGGCTTCACGGCTTCCAATGATTCGACCAACCACACCGCCGAACTGGCCGGCTGTGATGGCATTGAAAAATTTTTCAATTCAAAATTGTGCGGCGTGGACGGCTGGCGCGTTTCGGAGTCCGACAGCGCCAACCGCGAAATTGTCGCGCATCGCGACCAGGATGTGCAGGCGCGCGACGGCCTGAATGTGCAGTTGACGATTGATGCGCGCGTGCAGGACATCGTTGAAGATGAGCTGGCGAAGGCGTTCACGAACCATTCACCCGAGAGCATCACCGGCATCGTGCTGCGGCCAAAGACCGGGGAAATTCTGGCGATGGCCTCGTTTCCGAATTTCGATCCGAACCAGCCCGATACCATCACTTCGAACACCGAACCCAACCAGTGCATCAGCGGCGTGATGGAGCCGGGCTCGACGTTCAAGACCATCGTGATCTCCGGGGCGCTCGACACCGGCCGCGCAAATTTGAACCAGACCGTGTTCTGTGAAAACGGGTTGTTCAACTACGCCGGCTTGCATCTGCACGATTCCGAGGGCCATCGCTTCGGCAATCTGCCGATCTGGGAAGTGCTGCAAAAGTCCTCCAACATCGGCGCGGTCAAGGTCGCGATGTTGCTTGGCACGAATTACCTGCACGATTACATCAGTGCGTTCGGGCTGGGCGCATTCACGGGCATTCCCTTGCCGAACGAGGCGAGCACCTTCCGCCTGGTCCCGCCGCTCGAGGCGCTGACCAAAAGCAAATATCTCATTGCACAGGTGCCGATGGGGCAGGGCATCGCCGTCACGCGCCTGCAAATGGCGCTCGTCATTTCCGCACTCGCCAACAACGGCACGCTCATGCGCCCGATGCTGGTCAAATGCCTGACCGATTCCGACGGCCGGGTGGTCCAGCAATACCTCCCGCAGGCCGCGCGCAACGTGGTCCGGCCCGAGACCGCGCGGCAAATGGTTGAAGCGATGAAAACCGTCGTCCTTGATGGCGGCACGGCCACGGCGGCGGCGATGAAAAATTACACGGTCGCCGGCAAGACCGGCACGGCCGAAAAAACGGAGGCAGGCAGGCGCGGTTATGTGGCCGGCAAATACATCGTTTCGTTCATCGGATTTTTTCCGGCGGACAATCCGCAGATCTGTATTTCCGTGGTGATGGACGCGCCCAAGGAAGGCGGACGCGCATTCGGCGGCATGCTATGCGGGCCGGTGTTCAGGAACATCGCCGAACGTTGCGCGAGCTATCTGAATATTCCGCCGGACGCGAACGTCGTGACGAATGTGCCGTCGCAGTTCGCGCGAAACTGAAAATTTTGTGGAAATACGCTCATTGAAATTTGTCGCGGGGGCCTGCGACACGGAAATGTTGTCCGGATCGCCCGAAACTGAAGTTAAAAATGTCTGTACCGATTCGCGGACGGCGAAAGCCGGTGACCTTTTCTTCGCCATCAAAGGCGAAAAATTTGACGGTCACGATTTCATCGCCGAGGTCACGGCGAAAAAAATTGCGGGGGTTGTGATCGAAAAGTCCCGGGTCCAGGGTTTGAAGCCCAAGATTGCCGGCGATGTCGGAATTTTTGCCGTGGACGACGTGCGGGTCGAATTTGGGAAATTTGCCGCCGCGTATCGGAAGGAATTTTCGATCCCGGTGATTTGCGTCGGCGGCTCGAATGGCAAGACTACGACGAAGGAACTGGTCGCATCAGTGCTGCGGCAGAAATTGGCGGTACTGTGGAGCGAGGCGAGCTTCAACAACGACATCGGCGTGCCGACGACGTTGCTGCGGCTGGAAAATAAACACCAGGCCGCCGTGGTGGAAGCCGGTACGAACCATCCCGGCGAGCTCGCACCGCTGGTGAGAATCGTGCAGCCGAAGTTCGGCATAATCACGAACATCGGACGCGAGCATTTGGAATTTTTCGGGGATGTTGCGGGCGTGGCGCAGGAAGAGGGTTCGCTCGCCGAACTGTTGCCAGCGGACGGAAGATTGTTTTTGAACGGCGACAACGAGTGGTCGGAAAAGATTGCCGCGCGGACGAAGGCCAAGGTGGTCCGAGTCGGTTTCGGTGAGAAAAATGACTTGCGCGCGAAAAAAGTCCGGCTCGATAAAAGCGGAACGACTTTTCAAGTGGAAGTGGCGGAAGAACGGTTGAAGGGATTTGCCGGCGAATACCGGATCAGCCTGCTCGGCCGGCATCAGGTGACGAACGCTTTGTTCGCCCTGGCGGTTGGTGCGGAGCTGGGGCTGACGCGCGATGAGATCGGGGACGGGTTGCTGGCGTGTCCGCCGGCGAAGATGCGGATGCAGTATTGGGAGATGAACGGAGTGCGGGTGCTGGAAGATTGTTACAACGCGAACGCGGATTCGATGCGAGCGGCGCTGGAGACCTTGTGCGGTCTTCCGCTGCAAGGGCGGCGCGTTGCCATCCTTGGTGACATGGCGGAACTCGGTGCGCAGACCGGGCCCGCGCACGCGGAGATCGGAAAACTTTGCGCGGAACTGAAGATTGGCCAGCTTTTCACGGTCGGGAAAAATTCGGCGGCCACTGCCAAGGCAGCGCGCGATGCAGGGTTGCTGCGCGTGATCGAGTTTATTGATGTGGAAGCGGCGATGAAGGCGTTGAAAAATTTCTTAAAACCGGGCGACGTGGTATTGTTGAAAGCCTCACGGTCATCGCGATTGGAACGGATCGCGGAGACGTTGAAGTCTGAAAAATCATAATTCGTAAATTTCACGGATGCTATACTATTTTAGCCAACGGATTTTGGACTGGGTGCACGGCGGCGACTGGGAGTCGCGGCTGGCGTTCCTGCGCCTGTTCCGTTACATCACGGTGCGCACTGCCGGTGCGGCCCTCACGGCGCTGGTAATTAGTTTGTGGTTCGGGCCGTTCATCATCCGCAAGCTGAAGGAGATGAAGTTCGGCCAGGATTATGTGGACATCGCCACGGACAAAGGCGGCCTGAAAAATCGTGTGGACAAATCAGGCACCCCCACGATGGGCGGTGTGCTGATCATCACATCGCTGCTTTTATCGACGATGTTGTGGGCGCAGTGGAATCCGCTCGTGGAACTGGCGATGCTTGTGGTGCTGGTGTTATCCGGCCTCGGTTTCTACGACGACTACGCGAAGATTTTGCGCCAATCCGGCGGCGGTGCGCCGCCACGCGTAAAACTGGTAGTGCAGTTCGGAGTGGCTGCATTCGTGGGAATTTATCTTTTATACTGGCCGGAGAAGAGTGAATTGATCCTGGCGAAGGGGAAAACCGGTTTTGATATTTATCATAGCAACCTGGTCTCGACGTTGATGTTGCCGTTTTATAAATACCCGCTGCATGTGGGCGCGGTGGTGGGCGTGATCATCGTGATGCTGGCGCTCGTCGGCAGTTCGAACGCGGTGAACCTCACGGACGGCCTGGACGGCCTGGCCATCGGTTGTACGCTTATCGTGGGGTTTGTGTTTCTGGTGTTCACCTATTTCGCGGGCAACATCAAGGCGGCGGCGTACCTGCAAATCCCGTTCGTGCCGGGCGCGGGCGAACTGACGGTCTTTTGCGCGGCCTTGCTGGGCGCAGGCCTGGGTTTTTTGTGGTACAACTGCCATCCGGCGCAGGTATTCATGGGCGATACGGGGTCGCTCGCGCTGGGCGGTGCGTTTGGGATCGTGGCGGTGCTGATCCACCAGCCGTTCGTGCTTGTCATTGCCGGTGCGGTGTTCGTGGCGGAGGCGGTTTCGGTGATTTTGCAGAAAGGCTGGTTCAAATACACCCGTATCAAGACCGGCACCGGGCAAAGGATTTTTTTGATGGCGCCCTTGCACCATCATTTCGAGAAAAAGGGCTGGTATGAATCGCAGATCACGACGCGGTTTTACATTTTATGCGTGCTTTGCGCGGTTGTGGCGCTGGCGACCTTGAAGTTGCGCTGACAAAAATGAATCGCTTGAAATTCCATGCAAAAAATCGCTTTGCTGCTTGCACCGCAGACTCGCGATTGTTACTTTTTTGTGTGCAAGCACGGCGCGTGTCCGCCGGCGGATTTTCTCGAAGTTTCAATTTTCCTGCCGGCGGTGGATGCCGCGACGGCTTCACGATTCCGATGCCCGGAAAGAATTTAACACGTCACGAGATTTTTAGAGGGAAAGTTTCGCGGCGAAAAAATCAAAAATAAAACACCTCAAAATAAGGACGCGCCACGCGCCACAACATTATGACCAATCCGAATCCATTCGTACCCAAAGGCTCTCTTCTTGACCAGCAAAGCGTCCGCCGTTCCCGTTTGAAACTCGCCGTTTTCTGCGTGGTCGCCGTCAGCAGCGTCGGTCTTGTCGCGATGCTGATCCAAGGTTGCAAACGCGAACAGCCCAGCGACGGCAACCCGCCCGATACCTCAACTAACCTCGTTTCAACCGACACGAATACGACTCCGATCGTGGATACGAATGCCATGGTTTTGCCGCCGTCCACGAACACCATGCCGGCTTATGTGCCGCCGCCGATCGTCGCGGTTCCGCCGCCCGTGGTTGATACGTCGATCACGGTTTATGAAGTTGCCCAGGGCGACACGCTCGGCAAGATCGCCAAGGCGCATCACGTTTCGCTGAAGGAACTGGAAGCCGCGAACGCGGGTGTGGATCCGAAACGGTTGAAGGTCAAACAAAAGATCAATATCCCCGCCCCGAGTGCAATGAACCCGACGAGCAGCGCTCCGACAACTGATGTCGCCGCCGGCGATACCTACGCCGTGAAATCCGGCGACACGCTGTCGAAGATCGCGAAGGCCAACGGCACGACCGTCAAGGCGCTGGAAGCGGCCAATCCCGGTGTGGACCCGAACCATCTCAAGGTGAAGCAAAAATTGAATCTGCCCGGGAAGGCTGACGCCACGGTTGCGCCCGCGCCGGCTCCGGCTCCAGTTTACACGCCGCCCGCCGCCCCCGCAACGCCCCCGACCACGACGCCCACAAAATAATCCGCCGCAAAGTGCACCGCACTTAGCGGACGGATTTTTACAACTTCGAAAATGAAAGTCGCCACCACGACGTTGGCGTTCTGCGTAGCCGCCTTACTCGCGCTCGGATTGGTCATGCTCTATAGCGCGAGCATGGTGATGATCGACAAAAAAACCCACGCAGAAGTCGGCGCGCATATGCTCCAGATGCAGGTGCTATGGTGCACTGTCGGCCTCGCCGCCTGCGGTGTTCTGGCTTTGCTCGATTATCAATGGCTGAAAAAAGCCGCCTGGCCGCTTTTCATCGGCACGCTGCTGGTCGCCGCGCTGGTCTTCGTTCCGCATATCGGAATGAAACTCAATGGCGCGCGCCGGTGGATCCATTTTCCCGGCGTCGGCAGTTTTCAGCCGTCGGAAATCGTCAAGATCGGGCTGATCATCGCCCTGGCGTGGTATGTGGATTTTTCGCAGCGCAAGATGAACACCTTCAAACGGGGAATTCTGGTCCCCGGGCTCATCGTCGGCGCCGCCCTGGGTGCGATTTTCATCGAGCCTGACCGCGGAACGACGATTTTGCTCGCGGGCGTTTCCGGTGTGATGCTGTACATCGCCGGGGCCCGCTGGCCGCATCTGATTCTCGTCGTGCTGCTCGGTGTCGGATTGCTCGCGTTGTCGCTGCGTCACGATTCCATGCGCAATGGCCGCATCCAGGCGTGGCTGCATCCCGAGGCGCACGCGAACGGCATCGCCCGCCAGGCCACGCAGGCGAAAATCGCCATCGGTTCCGGCGGGCCGTTCGGCCAGGGCCTTGGCGATGGTGTTCAAAAGCGCGGTTTCGTTTCCGAAATCCAAAGTGATTTTATCTTTGCCAACATCGGCGAGGAACTCGGCCTCGTTGCGACCGCGCCCGTGGTGCTGGCGTTCCTGCTCATCGGTGTCTGCGGGATTTACATCGCGCTCCACGCCCGCGACCAGTTCGGCGCGCAGCTCGCCCTCGGCATCACGTCGCTCATCTGTTTTCAGGCCATCATCAATATCGCCGTCGTCACCGATCTGATGCCGAACAAGGGCCTGGCGCTGCCGTTCATCAGTTCCGGCGGCTCGAGCCTGCTGGCGATGCTCATCGGGGTGGGGATTTTGTTGAGCGTGGCGCGCCAGGCTCTGCCGGGAAAAATTTCCGAAACGGTACTGGCCGAAGACGACAATCCCTTCGCCAAAAAAGGCAAATGAGTTTTCCCGCCGAAAAAAAACCGTTCATCGCGATTGCTTGCGGCGGAACGGGCGGACATCTCTTCCCTGGTGTCGCCGTCGCCGTCGAATTAAAAAACCTCGGCTGCGAGGTCGCGCTGCTCGTTTCGCCGAAGGAAGTGGATCAGCAGGCAGTGAAAGGGCTTGAAAACATGGAGGTTTTCACGCTACCGGCCGTCGGCCTGCAGAACCGGAATTATTTTTCCTTTGCCAAAAGTTTTTGGAATTCGTTCCGCGCCGCGCGAAAGATTTTCATGCAAAAAAAACCCGCCGCCGTGCTGGCGATGGGCGGATTCACCTCCGCGCCGCCGGTCCTGGCCGCGCGGAAATTTGGCGCCAAAACTTTTTTGCACGAATCCAACACCATTCCCGGCAAGGCGAACCGCTTCCTATCCCGTTTCGTGGACGAGGCGTTCATCGGTTTCCCGGAAGCCGCGCCACAGTTGAAGGCTAAAAAAATCTCCGCCACCGGCACGCCGGTGCGCCCGCAGTTTTCCGCCGCAAAAAATGACGCAACACGCTGTCGTATGGCTCTTGGCCTTGATCCAAATTTGCCAACGATACTGGTGGTAGGCGGCAGCCAAGGCGCGCGCGGTTTAAACGATTTGATTTTGTCTGCCTTGCCGTTGCTCAAGGCAAAGGACTGGCAATATCTTCACCTCACAGGTGCGACGGATTTTGATAAGGTAAAAAACTTTTACGCCGCCCAAAACCTGAAGGCGGTCGTAAAGCCTTTTCTTGCGGAAATGGATCTCGCGCTCGGTGCGGCGACGGCTTGTGTAAGTCGGTCGGGGGCGTCGTCACTCGCAGAAACCGCCGCGATGCGCCTGCCTTCTGCGCTCGTCCCGCTCCCGACGTCGGCCGACAACCACCAGTTTTTCAATGCCAAGGCCTTTGACAAAACCGGCGCGGCGAGATTGCTGGAACAGAATTCATCGCCGGAAAAAGTCGCGACGGTCCTGTCAGAACTGGTTGAAAATGAAGATTCACGGTCAAAACTTCAATCCGCGCTCGCGCAGTGGCATTCGCCCAATGCGGCAATTGAGATCGCCGGGCGTATTTTAGAGTCGTTGAAATAGCATGAATCCAGTCAATTCCACGTCCTTTGCCACAGAACTGACGGCGTGCGTTTCGCCGGCGACGGTCATCAAGCGTGATGAGCCGATGGCGAAGCACACCACGTTGCGCGTCGGCGGGCCGGCGGATTGGTATGTCGAGCCGGCTTCGGAAGACGATTTGGCGGCGGTATTAAAGTATTGCGCCGGGCACGGGTTGAAATTTTTTATTTTGGGCCGCGGCTCGAATCTCGTGGTGCGGGACGGCGGTTTTCGCGGGGTGATGATCTGCCTGTCGCAGCCGGCATTCAGCAAAATTGAAATTACCGGCGACAAGATCATTGCCGGTGCCGGTGCCAAACAGAAAAACGTCGCCGTCGAGGCGAAGCGTGCCGGGTTGAGCGGCGTGGAATTTTTGGAAGGCATTCCCGGCAGCATCGGCGGGGCGTTGCGGATGAACGCCGGCGCGATGGGCGGTGAGACGTTCAATGCCGTCGAGTCGGTGCGGGTGATGGATCACAACGGCGAAATCCGTGAAATGAAGCCGGCGGAGATGTCCGTGACTTATCGCTGCTGTGCGATGTTGAAGGACAAGATCGCGCTGGCCGCGGTTTTCAGTTGCAAACCGGAACCGCGCGCAGTCATCGAGACCCGAATGAAGGCTTACAGCGAAAAGCGCTGGAGTTCGCAGCCGGCCGCGCCCAGCGCAGGCTGCATGTTCAAGAATCCGACGGGCATTCCGGCGGGGAAGTTGATCGATGACCTGGGCTTGAAAGGCTCGTCCGTCGGCGGCGCGATGGTGTCGCTGGAGCATGGCAACTTCCTGGTGAACGGCGGGAAGGCGACGGCGAAGGACGTGCTGGAATTGATCGTGCAGTTACAGGCGAAAGTGAAAGTGGAACGGGGCATCGAACTGCACACGGAAGTTGAAATCATCGGTGAAGATTGATTGACAACCAAAGTGGTTCCGTTATGGTTGCAACATGATAACGATTACCATCAAGGGCATCCCCAAGCAGACCCACCGAGAGTTGAAAAAGCGTGCCGCGGCACACCGCCGGAGCTTAAACAATGAAGTGATCTGTGTCTTGGAATCGAGCCTGGGCGAAATGTTAGAAAATGCTAAATCGGTCCGGTACGTTGACAAAACAGTCAAAACGGTCAAAAAGGTCGTCCGACGGAAATGAACCCCAAGCTGAACATCACCGTGATGCTGGGCGGGCCGAGTGCGGAACGCGAAGTCTCGCTGCGCACGGGCACGGCGGTGGCGAAGGCGTTGCGGTCGCTCGGGCATGAAGTCCATGAGGTTGATCCCCGCGACGGCAGCTTTGTCCTCCCGCCCAAGACGGATGTGGTCTTTCTCGCCTTGCACGGAACCTATGGCGAGGACGGCACGGTCCAGAAGCAGCTCGACAAACTGGGTGTGCCTTACACCGGCTGTGATGCCGAGGCGAGCCGCATCGCCTTTGACAAGGTTTTGACCAAACAAAGCTGCATGCAGGCGGGCGTGCCGACTGCGGCGTTCGCCGTGGTCAGTTCCGCGCAGGCGCCGCTGCCCGCCGGTCTGCCGCCGCCGTTGGTAGTGAAACCATCGCGGCAAGGCTCAAGCGTGGGCCTGCAATTTGTTGAACGTGCGGAAGACTGGCCGAAGGCGGTCGCGGAATCGCTGAAATTTGACACGGAAGTCCTGGTCGAGGAAAAAATCAACGGGCGCGAAACGACGGTCGGCATCCTGGGCGGAAAAGTCCTGCCGGTGGTGGAAGTCCGGCCCAAAGCCGGCGCTTACGATTACAAAACCAAGTACACCGCCGGGGCGACTGAATATTTTTGCCCGGCCGATTTTGACGAGGCGACTACCAAGCGGATCCAGACCGCCGCGATCGGCGCTTTCCGGGCGGTCGGCGGACGCGACTATTCGCGGGTGGACGTGATGGTTCGTCCCGACGGTTCGCCGGTGGTGTTGGAGGTCAATACGCTGCCCGGCATGACGGAAACCAGCCTGCTGCCGAAGGCGGCGGCCGCAGCGGGGATAAATTACGAACAACTTTGCCAGCGGATGATCGAACTGGCGTTGAAACGGAAATAGGAAGGGAAATAAAATGTGGTTCAGGCGCGACAATAAAAATCGAAACCGCCGCATCGGGCGCGAACACGTGCTCGACGTGAAGCTGCGCTCCGACCAGGTGCGCGCAGCCCGCATGCGGGTGTTCACGATTTTGTTCTGCCTGCTGTTCGGCACATTTTTCGGGATTTATCTGATCTGGCGCACCGGCGAGGTGCTGCTGGATAAATTTGTCTACGAAAATCCCGACTTCGCCGTGCTGAACATCGAAGTCCACACGGATGGGGTGCTTTCCCTGCCGCAGTTGCGCGGAAGTTCCAACGTCCGCATTGGCGCGAACCTCATCCGTCTCGACCTCGCCGACGTGAAGCGGAATCTGGAAATGGATTCGGCGGTAGAAACCGCCTCAGTAGAGCGCGTCCTGCCGCATACGCTGCGCATCTTCGTGACCGAGCGTTCGCCGATCGCGCAGGTCAATACTCCCTGCCTGGACAAGAACGGAAATTTTTCCTTCGCCATCACGCAGCTCGATAAAAAAGGCGTGGCGATGAAGCCGCGCGATCCGCGCCAGTGCATCGTGTCGATGGCCGAACTTAATCCGCAACTGCCGGTCATCATCGGGTTGAATGCGGTGAAATTGAAACAAGGCGACACCGTGCCGGTGGAAGATTTGCCACGCGCGCAGGCGGCCCTGGACCTGGTCAGCGCCTTTTCGCATTCGCCAATGGCGGGGCTGGTGGACTTGCGCAGCGTGGACATTTCCACGCCGGGAATCCTGGTGGTGATGACGGGGCAGGGTGGACAGATCACTTTTAGCGCGGATAATTATGAACGGCAGCTGGCCCGTTGGCGTAGTGTCTACGATTACGGCAAGAGCATGAACAAGGGCGATATCGCATCATTGGACCTGGCGGTTGAAAACAATTTGCCGTTGAAATGGATGAATGCCGGCACGATTTCGCCGCCCGCAGCCGCGCCCAAACCCAAAAATTCCAATCCCAAAACCAGGAGGAGCAATGTTTGAAGATTCCAACATCATCGTCGGGCTGGAGATCGGCACGTCGAAAATTTGCGCGGTGGTCGGCGAACTCGGCGAGGACGGGGCGCTGAACATCATCGGCCTTGGCCAGTCGCGCTCGCGCGGTGTGCGCAAGGGCGAGATCATCCACCAGGAACATTGCGAGGAGGATTTGCGCGCGGCGTTGTTCGAGGCCGAGCAGATGGCGCGGGTGGAGATCCGCAGCGTGTATCTCGGGGTCAGCGGCGGGCATATCCGCGGTTTCAACAATCGCGGAACGCACGTCGTTGTTTCCGCCGAACGCGAAATCACGGGAGACGACGTCGCGGACGTGATCAAGAATGCGAAGGCGATAAATCTTCCGGCCGAGAACACGGTGGTTCACGCCGTCCGCCAGCATTTTTACGTGGACGGCCACGACGGCGTGACCGATCCCGTCGGAATGCTTGGCACCCGCCTGGAAGTGGACATGCATGTCATCCACGGTCACGCAAACCGGCTGCAAAACGCCATCCGCCTTGTGCGGGGCACCCAGCTTGAGGTGAACGAAATTGTTTTCAACGGAGTTGCCGCCTCGCTGGCGTTGTTGACGGCGGAACAAAAGGAGATGGGCGCGCTGGTCATCGACATCGGCGGCGGCACCACGGAATACGTCGTCTATTCCAATGGCGCGATCGGTTATACCGGCGTGCTGGCAGTTGGCGGCGACCATGTTTCCAATGATCTGGCCTACGGCCTGAAAGTCCCGTTGAGCCGCGCGGAAAAATTGAAGATTGAACACGGGGCCGCGGGTACCGGTGAAAATGCGAAAGGCCAGACCATCAGCATTTCCAACGACCTGGGCCTGGAGCTCAAACGGGTCAACCGGGAGCATCTCCAGCGCATCATGTCCGCGCGGCTGGACGAGATTTTCCGGCTGATCGCGGCCGAACTTGAGGATGCGAATCTCACCGATTTTTTACGGTCGGGGGTTTTTCTCTGCGGCGGCACGTCGCGCGTGCCCGGCATCGTGGCGCTGGCGGAAAATGTTTTCCAGATGAATGTCACCATCGCCCGTGCGGGGGCTGTGAACGGGCTGACGACCGCGCTTGATCAGCCGGAATTCGCCGCCGCCATCGGTCTGGTGAAGTACGGCTCGCACAAGGCGCGCCAGCGGGTGAAACAGTCCTTGTTCTCGACCAAAATTTTAAAACCAAAAAATATCAAACAGATGTTCACGCGTTTGATGCAGCGCTAATGAAAGGCCGGTTATGGAAAATCAAACACCCCAACTTATTCCCGAGGCGCACACTGGGCCGGTCGTGAAGTTTTTCGCCGTGGGCAACGCCGGTGCCGAAATGTTACGGCTGCTGGCCACGCCGGAATTTGCCGCCGCGCAGACCGCCGCCGTGAACACCGATGCGGCGGTGCTGTCGGCCGGCGCGATTTTGAAATTTCACCTGGAAAACAAACTTCTGCGCGGGCTTGGTTCGGGCGGCGATCCTGAACGTGCGAAGTCGCTGGCGGAAGAACAATTTTCCAACTTGAAAACGGCCTGCGCCGGTGCGGACGTGGTTTTCATCCTGGCCGGGCTGGGCGGCGGCGCGGGCAGCGGTATTTCATCGATCCTGGCCCGGGCGGCGCGCGAGGCGGGCGCGCTGGTGCTGGCATTTGTCACGCTGCCGTTTGAGGGCGAAGGTCCGCGTCGCGAGGCGCAGGCCCAACAAGGCCTGGAACAGTTGCAGGCTGCCGCCGACGGCGTGATCTGCCTGCCGGGTGGAAAAGTTTTGAAACTGTTGGATGAGAACACCAGCCTCGTGGACATTTTCGCGCGGGTGGATTCGTTCCTGATCGAAGCCGTGCGCGGTGTTTGGCAGTTGCTGACCCGGCCCGGGCTGATCCAAGTGCATTTTTCAGATTTGAGCGCGATGTTGAAAGATCGTCACGCGGAAAATGCGTTTGCGTTTGTGGAGGCGTCGGGCGCGGCGCGTTCGCGCGAGGTGGTGGAGAAGATTTGCACGCATCCGTTGCTCGATGAAGGCCGCGTGCTGGCGGATTCCGACGCCGTTTTGGTGAGCCTGACGGCGGGAAAAGACCTGACCATGTCGGAAATCAGCCGGGTGGTCGAAGAGGTGAAACGCCAATGCAACCACAACAACATCCTCGTGGGTGCGCCGCTGGATAACAAACTGGACGGGAAGCTTTGTGTGACCATCATTGCCGCTAAAAAGAGCACCACCGTGCCGGCGACGCTGGCCGCGCGTCCCTCCGCAAACAATAATCCGCAGGTGAACATCTCCAAAACCCAACGCCCGCGGCGTTCGCCGGGCAAGGCGGTGCAGACGCAGTTGCCACTTTCGGTGGTATCCAAGGGACGTTTTGACAAGAGTGAGCCGACGCTGCACAAGGGCGAGGATCTGGACGTGCCGACCTACATACGCCGGGGCTACACGTTGAACTGAAAGTTTTTTGAAAACCAAGAAGGCTTCGGAAATTTTTTCCGGAGCCTTTTTTTGATTTGGTCTCATTTATTTGGCCGGCCGGTAAAAGTCAAAAACCCCGTTCCGGATGGCGGCTGTTTATCGGCACGCTTCTTCGCCGGCCACGCCAGTTTCCACAAGCGATCGATCTGGCCATTCCGGGCTACCACTTCCGGATCGCCCTGAGCCGGCATAAATTGCAGCGACGGCGACAGGTTGGGCCGGTCAACGGGCGTGTTTGTAGATCATCATGCCCAGGCTGCCCGCTGCCACGAGCGACACCAGCAGCACGATGAACATCGTCTGAACCTTTCTCTCTTGCTCCCACGGATGCGCACGGGGAAACAACCATTTGCCGATACGACGGAACAGCATAAAAATTTCTTTCCGGGACGGCATGAAATGAAAACACCTCAGGCCTGAACAGACCTGCAAGATTTGGAATTCTGCCTCCCTGACCGAAGTCAAACATCCGCCCGGAAAAATTTCAACCGTTATTTTTGCAAAAATAATCTTTTCTCACGCCCCGCTGGTTAAACCCTGCAACTCATCTGTGACCATCTGTGGCCAAACCCCGCGCCTCAATGGTTAAAAATCCCATGGATTTGTGCTTGAAAAGGACATCGCATCCGGCAACCTCGCCTGCAATCTGTTTCGCGTGACACGCAAAAACATGAAGACCTTCCTAACGAGTCTGCTGCTCGCGACGTTTCTGGTTCTCCACGCCCAGACACCCCGGCCTGAAGACCTGCTGGCCACGAATTTCCATTTCGCACCTGTCAACCCGCCTGCGGTCACCAACACTCTTCCGACCACCAACGCGCTTACGTCGGCTGATGCTCCCGCCACTAATTCCGCTGGTTCCATTCCCGGTCCCATTCCTATCATCCGGTTTACGGATGTGCCCCTCACCACCGCCATTGAGAACCTTGCATTGGGCGGAAATATCAATTACCTCCTCGAGCCCGGTTTGTTTCCCGCCACCGACGAACAGGGAAATCCCGTCCCCGAACCGGTCATCACCATCCGATGGGAAAACATCAGCGCGCGTGATGCCCTCGACCGCCTCTGCAACCACTACAACCTGATTCGGGTCGAGAATCCCTACACGCACATCGCGCGCATCACCAGCATCGGCGAACCGAGACATTTCATCGATCCTACGCTGCTCGACCTCACCACCAATCCGCCCGCCGCCGGGGCATCCGCCGCCCACACCTCGCCTGTGATCCCGGTTATCCGCTTTACCGAAGTTCCGCTTGATGTCGCCTTGATAAATCTCATCAGGGCGACCGGACGGCAGATTGAACTGGCTTCGAATCTGATGGAGACCGTCGTGCAGACCGTTGACAGCCACGGCAAGGTCAAGTTTTTGGGCATGGCCACCGTTCAAGGCTCGCCTGAAGACAAATGGTTTCAACCCATGCCGCTCCTTTCACTACGCTGGGAAGGTGTTAGTGCCGAACAAGCCATCGTCGCCCTATGTGATAACTACGATCTCGACCTTGTCCCCGACGCGGCCACCGGCAACCTGCAGATCGTGCCGCGCAAAATCAAGGTCCACCATCACCTCAAGCATTACTGACCGCCGTTACAATTGCCACCCTCTTCGTCTCGGCGTCTCTTTGTTTATCAGTGGCTAAACTCCGCCTTTCCGGGATATACTGGCCCCGATGAACCTGACCAAAAACAAATGGTATCGCGTGATCGGCAGCGTGATGCTGGTGGGCGGAATTTTCTTCGTCATCAAGGCGCTGATGGTGCAGGGCGTGCCGCCCGCATCCTTGTCCTTTCCGTGGCTAAAACTTGGGCCGGTCGGGTTGATGTGCATCATCGGCGGCATCGGCCTCCTGTTTCTCCCGACCAACATCAAGTTGTAAAGCATCCGTTCGCACTTTACGGAGGGCTCCAATGGCCCCGGCGGATTCGTTGCTACCTGTTGACAGCCAGCCGGTTGTGTGTTTTTTGACGGGTCCTGGAGGATGAAATAATCGCCGATTCTAGTTGCAATTGCGGCGGAAACTGTCAGGGTTGAAGCGTCTGATAGATGCTTGTCTCTTTCAAGGCATGGTAAATCTTCAAGTGAACACAGTTTCAGTGATGATTTGAAATCCGATTAACGGAAACAGTCTGGTCAAAGCAAATTAGTCTCGGACAGTCAACCATCACATGAACAATAAATTATTCGTCGGGAATCTCACCTTCGATACCACTGAGAACGATTTGCAGGATTTGTTTGCCCCGTTCGGCACCGTCAACGAAGCCAACCTCATGATGGATCGCATGACCAACCGCTCGCGCGGTTTCGGTTTCGTGACCATGAGCAGCGATGACGAGGCCCAGAAGGCCATTGCCGGTTTGAACGGCAAGGACATCGGCGGTCGCGCCCTCACCGTCAATGTCGCGCGTCCGCGCGAAGCGCGGACGGGTGGCGGCGGCGGCGGCGGCGGTCGTCGTGAATACGGCGGCAGCGGCGGCGGCAGTGGCGGCGGTGCGAATCGCTCCCGCTATTGAACCGTTGACGGTTTGATTTTCACGGCGGGGTTCGGGTTGAACCGGACTCCGCCTTTCCCGTTTATTATGACGAAAGAAGAACACATTGAAGTGGAAGGGTGCGTGAAGGTGGTCCTGCCCGGAACGATGTTCCGCGTGGAGCTGGACAACAAGCATCTGGTGCTGGCGACGCTGTGCGGCAAGATGCGCAAGCGGTTCGTGCGGCTCACGGTGGGCGACCGGGTGAAGATGGAGATGTCCGCCTACGACCTCGACAAGGCGCGCATCACGTGGCGCGTCCGCTGATTCTTTGTCAATTGCATTGACCTTTGCCCGCGGATAGCGGAAGCTGCTATATTGAATTCGAACATTAAGCCCGCCAACACTTTGTACGCCCGGACGCGCGCCTACGCGCGGGATAATTCTGTTAAAAGTTGGTGGGTCATCGGTTCCACGGCCTTCATTCTCGCGGCACTCACCCTCGGCACGCTGCCGTGGTGGCCTCTGGCCTTGCGGATTTTTTGCAGCATCGCTACCGGACTCGTGACCGTGCGGTTCTTCGTGATTTACCATGACCAGCAGCATCGGGCCATCCTGCCCAAATCGGGTGCGGCGGAATTACTGATGCGCGTATTCGGCATCTGGACGCTGTGCCCGAGCAGCATCTGGCGCGCTTCGCATGATCATCATCACGCGCATAATTCCAAGCTGCGCGGGTCGGACATCGGCTCGTTCCCCATCATGACGCGGGAGCAGTATCAGAAATCATCGTTCTCGGAACGGTTTGTTTATATGTTCATGCGGCATCCGTTGACGTTATTGTCGGGCTATGTCACGGTGTTTTTTATCGGCATGGTGAGCTACCCGATGTTCCGTTCGCCGCGCAAGCATTACGATTGCCTGCTGGCGTTGCTGTTGCACGTGGCGTTGAACATCTGGGTCATTGTCTGTTTCGGCTGGGTGACGGCGCTGTTGATGATCTGGATTCCGCGTTCCATCGCGGCGGCGATGGGCAGCTACCTGTTTTACGCGCAACATAATTTTCCGGGGGTGACCTTCAAGGACAAGGGCGGCTGGACGTATGAAGGCGCGGCCATGGAATCCTCCAGCTTCCTGAAGACGGGTCCGTTCATGGCGTGGATCACCGCCAACATCGGCTATCATCACATCCATCATCTGAACCATCGGATCCCGTTCTATCGTCTGCCGGAAATCTACCGGGACATGCCGGAACTGCAGCAGGTGAAGACCACCACGCTGCATCCGCGCGATATCTGGCGCTGTTTCCGCCTGAAAGTCTGGTGCGTGAAAAACCAGTGCATGGTCGGTGTGCGGGGGCTCTGAAACGCTTCAATTTACCGGATCATCCGGTCGTCTGTCTTAGAAGGCGAATTTTTGTCCCGTCACTTGCTTCCGTGATATATTCCAACGGCTCCTGATTTTTGCCCGGGCGTTTTCCCGATTTCCTTTTGAAAACCGTCAGTGCCGGTTGTTTTGGAAGAGGATTACCAGCGTGCAAATGCCGCCTAATATCAAACCGATCGTCACCGACCAGAGTACCACGGAGATTTTGCGCCGTTGCTGCCAAGGTGCCTGATTCCGGAAAAAAAGCTTCCCCAGCAGGAAAAGCGGCGAATGTTCTGGTTTGATACCTTTTAACATAAGCCCGAACGCCGCGAAGTCCATGTCTTAATCGGGGTTTGTTCTGCCGCTGATTGATAGAAACGATGCTCAACATGTTTTATCAATTCACGCTTTTCTTCGTTTGGGATTAAAAATTCATTTGAGAAAAAGGTCGGGAGCAAACCACCCGGCCAAAAATTAAAAATGAGAAACATCATCCTAACTACGCTGGCCGGCGGGGCGGTCTGTCTCCTCGCGGGCTGTGAAACCGACGGCCTTTCCGTGCGTGAACGCGGCACGGCCACTTATCCGAACTACATTCTGAGCCTGCCAGCGGCGGCCCCGAACGCAGCGCCACAAAAGATCAGGCTGCCGGCCCGTATCGCGGTCGCCCAGGTCGGTGAGGACGCGCCGTCGCAGGCCCTGCTCGACCAGTTGGCGGCAGACAAAGTTCATATCGCCGATGTAGTCGCCCTGCCGATGCCAGGTGAACCTTTAGGTGTTTACTATAACCGGGTTTCCCGGCCGGTTGATAATTATTCGGGCCAGGTTCAGACCATCTGCAATCTCGCGCGCGCGGCCGGGGCGGAAAAGGTTTTTCTGGTCGGGGGCAACATTGATTCCTGGCAGGAAAGCAGCTTTTGGAGCGTGCTGGATTTCACGGTCGTCGGCGCGTTCGTGGTGCCGGCCTGCGAAATCAACCTGGAAGGGAAGGGCGCTGGTGCATTGATCGATGTCACGACCGGCGTGCCGGAGATCTTTGTGAGCGCCTCGGCAACCAATTCGGCGGCCGTTCCGGACATCCTGGCCGGTGATAAAACTCCCGGGTTGCAGGCGAAAATGCGCAACGAACTGGCAACGAAACTCGGCAGCGCCTTGCTCCAGAAATTGGCGGATCAAAACTGATCATCCGGCACTTCAACCTCAAATGATTCATACCATGAAAACTTTCCTGAATTTACTGTGGCAGATTCCAGCCGTCGTGTTCGCCGCCGAATTCACCGCGGGGTTCGTGCATTGGCTGGAGGACGCCTACATCCGTGACACCACGCCGCTCGTCGGCCGGATCATCGGCCGGCCCAACACGGTGCACCACCATTATCCGCGTTTCATGACGCGGCATTCGTGGTGGCAAAGCTCGTGGGACCTGGTCCTGGGCGCCGCCATTTTGATCGTCGGCGCGTGGTGCCTGCATCTGCTCACCTGGCACATCTGGCTCTTCGCCTTCATCGCGGCGAACGCGAATGAATTCCACAAATGGGAACATCGCACCCGCAAGGAAAACGGCCGGGTGATCTCGTTCTTCCAGGACATGGGTCTGCTGCAGAACGCGCGGCATCATGCCCGGCATCACACCGACCCGAAGAACAGCCATTATTGCACCATCACAAATGTTTTGAACCCGATGCTCGACGGGGTGGATTTCTGGAACCGCCTCGAATGGCTGCTAGAACGCACCACCGGCTTGAAGCGCCAGCCGGACACCTCCGTACGGGGTCACGGCCCGGGGCCGGGGTGGTTGAAGGAATTTGCGCGGTGAATGGAAATGGGTTTAGGGGAAAATAGACCGTTAGTCAGGCCCGTTTTCAGTCCCACATGAAACATATCATTGCCATTACGTTTCTCTCAGGATGCTTCTGCATCACGGGATGCATGCCAGTTCCCGTGCCTGGCAGCGAGCAAACTTCGCCAGCAATTTGCGGGCGCGTCCTTGATGTTCGGACGAGTCAGCCTGTACAGGGTGCGCGAGTACAGATTCACGGGCGTCCCAAGACTTACGTTTATAGCAACGCGAAAGGAGAGTTTCTAGTCAGGGAAGTGCGCAAGTTCTACCTCATGAGTTTCATTACAGGCCAGAACGTTTTTTATTTTCCTCCAGTGCCAGTTAGGTCTTATTTGTTTGATGTTTCACACCCTGATTACGAAACGCTACATTTATTTGGATTGAAAGAATGCGTTGGGTGGGCAAAACCGGGCACGAATGAAAGTAGTCAGCTTGTCGTTCGCGACATTCTTCTTGCACCTAGAAGCGGCGCGGGCGGCTTGAGAACGGAGGTGTGGTGAACACATTTCCATTGAACTTTCACGATTTACCGGTGTTTAATGGGTCATGAAAAAAGCCCTGTTGCCGCTCGTGGCCATCGCCATGCTTATCGCCGCTTGCGTGCCGTCCGTGAATCCGTTCTTTTTCGAGAAGGATGTCGTCACCGATGCGCACCTGCTGGGCACGTGGCAGGAAGGCGATAAAAAGGATCATCCCGAAACCTGGTTGTTTGAGGATGCGACGAGCAATTCCTATACGGCGACCTACACCGAGGAACAGGGCAAGACCGGAAAATTTGAGGCGCATCTGTTCAAGCTGGGCGAGACGACGTTTCTCGATCTCACGCCATCGGAATGCAATTACGCGACCAACCAGGCCGATTTGATCGGCATTTCCATGATTCCCGGCCATCTGCTGCTGCGCGTCAAGTTGAGCGAGGAAAAACTGACCGTCGCCACCATCGATCCTGAATGGCTGCAAAAATTTCTGACGAATAATCCAAACTCCATCGCACATCGGATTGACCACGATGAGATCATCCTGACTGCGGAAACCGGGGCGCTGCAAAAATTCATCCTGAAGCATCTGGCCAAGGGCGAATTGTTTGGCGACGGCGGCGATTATATTCGTCCGCCGAAATGATTTTTCCATCCGGTCGTCAGTGTGCCAGGCGTGAGCGCATGGCATAGATGATCATCACCCGGTCGAAGCAGTCTGTGTTGGAAAACAAATGACCCGTTCTGCAAAATCCATCGCTTTCGCGCACAGCGGACGCCAGTCCAATTCCGCACGTACGCGCGCCGAAGATTTTTCCGCGAACGGCTGCCAGCTGGAGGAGGGGGCATCGAACCATTCCAGAATCCTGTCGCCGAAGATTTTGCCGTCGAAGGCCGCGAACTTCACCAGCGGGTCGTTTTTGAAATAGCCCTGGACGCTTTTCAGCGGCGTGCAGACCGTCGGCAGGCCGGTCGCGACGTATTCCACGATCTTGGCCACGAATGCGCAGTGCGTGCCCGCTGATTCCTCGTAAGGCACGATGCCCACCGTCGCGCTGGCGAGCTTTCTGGAGACTTCCGCGTAGGGCGTGAAACCGTCCGCCTCGAATTTGAAACCGGGGATGGCCTGCGCGCGTTGTAAAAACTTTTCCAATCCTGTCGTGCGCCGTCCCACGAAACGGAAAATGGTTTCCGGTTTTTTAGCCACCACCGTTTTCATCGCATCAAAGGCGATCTGTCCCAGATGATGCGCGTCGAATGAACCATGCATGACGACCACTGGCGGCTGGTTGGGCGGCGGCAGGCTTTGGCGCAACGGAAAGGCGTCCGCATCGTAACCATAATAGATCGGGCAGATTTTTTCGCGTGCGTAGCCGCGGGCCGCGAGGCGGGCGGCAAATTCATCAGAAATCGCACACACGCCGTCCACACCGTAGCGCACCGGCAGGGAAATCTCGTACCGCATCAGCGCCTGGACCAGAAATTTAGGTGCGATATAGGGCGGCCACGTTTCCATGAAGCCCGTCAGCAAATCGGGAAAATTCATCACGACCGGAATCCCAAGCTTGGCCTTCAACTTTCCGGCGGCGACGGCGGAAATCGCGTGTTGCGAGAATATCAGGTCGAACTTCGTTGTGCGCGCCACATCAGCGACCATGCGTTCGAGAAAGAAAGGGTAGGCGAGGTATTTGAAATTCCGCAGCCGGGCGTAGCGGCCCATTTCCCATTTTTGGAACTGGTGCAATTTGACGCCAAAATCCTTCCCGACCTTTTCCGCATCGGGAATTTTCGGACCGAAGACGTGGACGGCGTGCCCGCGCCGTACCATTTCCTGCACGAGATAAACGGCCTCCGCCGAACCGCCGCCGGACGGCGGATAAAACGGTTCGTGCGTCAGGAACGCGATACGGAGCTGGCGTGACACGCGCAAATGCTGCGGGATTCGCGGCGGTGTTTCAAGTCGCGATGGCGGCGGCACGCCCGCGCGGCAGTTTGCCGAGGTGGAAGATCAAAAAGCCATGCAACCACTGGCCCAGTTCGGCGGTCTGTCCTTCGGACAGCTTCAACCGTGAAATGCCTGCCCAATCGTTTTCCAGAAACGCGCGGGCGATTTTTTTTGCGCCAGGGGTGAGCGGTTTTTCCTCGAAATCAGGTTCCAGACCGAGTTCGCCCAGCAACTTAAGTTCGAGGGCGAAAATATTTTGCGATTGTGGCGGCTGTTCGCAGAGTATTTTCAAGAAACTCCCGAACAGTCCGTAGATTTCCGGCAGGGGCGTCTCGGTTTCCGTCGTCAGCTCGATGAAATGGGCGGCGTACGCGGCCTGTTGCAGCTTCAAGATGTCGCTACGGATAGCTGGATTATTCCCGTGCGATTTCACTTCGCGCAGATTGTGCAATTCTGAACTGCGACTACGATTGAAGGAAAAATCGGCTTCATAGAACAGATCCAATTTCCCGGCGAACGGCGATTTCGTGCGGCGGGCGCCCTTGGCAACGGTGGCAGTCCGGCCCAGATCCGGCGTGAGCCAGTGGATGATAAGGCTCGTCTCGGTCAGCGGACGCGTGCGCAGAATGATACCATGCGCGTTTTCGATCATTTGATTTTCGGCGGCGCAGCATCCTGCGCCAGCGCGCCGAGGCTGATGATGTATTTAAAGCCTTCGGCCACGGTGATATCGAGCTTGGTCACCTGTTTTTCGGGCACCAGCACCAGAAATCCGGAGGTCGGAATCGGCGTAGTGGGTATAAACACCGTAACGCATTTTTCTTTTATCACCTTGGAAACTTCGTCACGTTGTTCACTGGTGATGAAGCCGATGGAGTAAATCCCTTCGCGCGGATATTCGACCAGCACGACCGTCTGGAACGAGCTCTTTTTGCCGGAGGAAAACGCATCGTCCACCTGCTTGATCGTGCCGTAGATTTTGTTCAGCACCGGCACGCGCAACATCAGGCTGTCCGCCCACATAATGAGGCGTTTCCCGAAATAATAGCGCGTGATGACACCGACCGCGGAAATCAGCACGACCGCGAGCACAATGGCAAGTACGCTCCAACACCAGAACATGGCACCATCCATGCCGTTTTTATAAATGTGTTTCGGACTAAGGACATACGGCAGAAAAAACAGCAGGGTATCGGTGAAACTCGTGATTGTGCCGAAAACCCATTTTACGACCGCCAACGTGATGATGCCCGGCAGCACGATCAAGAGACCGGCAACAAAACTGGCGCGCCAACGGGCAAAAAACGATTTCTTCACGCGGATATTTTAGGCCGCATGGCAATTTGTGCGAGTGTAAATTTATCGGCAATCCGCCGCATGAGCCGGTTTTCCTGGTGTTTCATTTTGCGCCGGAGATGCGGTTTCAAGTCATCGTAGCCGAGCAGATGCAGGACGCCGTGGACGATGTAGCGCGTGATTTCGGCCTGCCAGCTGGTGCCGAATTCCCTGGCCTGAACCATCGCATCGTCAATGCAGATGAACAATTCGCCATAGATTTCGGATTTTGGATTTTGGATTTTGGATTTTGAATCTCTGTGGTCGAAGGTGATCACATCCGTCGAGCCTTCGTGTTGAAGAAAAGTTTCGTTCACCAGCGCCATTTCGCGCGCGCCGACGAGGTTGATCCCGATTTCGGCTTCTTCAATTTTCAATTCCGCGAACAATCCAGCCACGATTTCTTTCAACAGGCGCGCATCAATTTTTTTTGCACGCTGTCGGTTGGTGATGACTACGTTCATTCGGTTTTGCCCGTGCCGCGATGATGTTCGTACGCGGCGATGATGCGTTGCACGAGCGGGTGCCGTACGACGTCGCGCTTGGAAAATTCGATGATGGCGATGCCTTCCGTGTGCCTTAGCGCGCGGTGCGCCTCGGCGAGGCCGGAATGTTTATGCGACGGCAGATCGATCTGAGTCTCGTCACCGGTGATGACGGCTTTTGAACCGTGACCGAGCCGCGTGAGAAACATCAGCATCTGTTCGGTGGTGGAGTTTTGCGCCTCGTCCAGGATGATGAAGGCGTTGTTGAGCGTACGGCCGCGCATGTAGGCGAGGGGAGCGACCTCAATTATGCCGCGTTCCATGTACTTCTGCATTTCTTCGGCGGGGAGCATGTCGTATAGCGCGTCATGCAGCGGGCGCAAGTACGGCGTGATCTTTTCGTAAAGATCGCCGGGCAGAAAGCCGAGGGCTTCACCGGCTTCGACGGCGGGACGCGTCAGAATGATCCGGGAAACACCGCCTTCGCGCAACGCGGATAACGCAGTGGCGACGGCCAGATACGTCTTCCCCGTACCCGCCGGGCCAATACCAAAGGTTATGTCGTGCTTGCGGATGGCATCGAGGTATTTTTTCTGGCCGACGGTCTTGGCGGTGACGCCGGACTTGCGTTCATGCGTCTGCACGCGGTCACTGACCATTTCTTTGAGCGTGGAGCCGCCCTCGTGCTTCACGACGTTGAGCGCGTGGAGAAACTCGCGGTTCTTCACGGCCGCGCCGGACTTCAACAGGCTTTCCAGTGAGGCGAACAGATGCTTGGCTCGTTCGATGTCCGCCGCCGTGCCCTCGAGTTTGATCCAGCCCTCGCGCGAGGTCGCCTTCACGCCGAGTTCGGTTTCAAGCGTGGACAGGTTGCCCGGTTCGTGGTTGTAAAGCTGCTGCGCGAACCGCGCGTTTTCAAAATGGAGGGTTTCGGATGGCACAATTCAAAATTATTTCAGTCACTGATTTTCACGGATAGGACAGGGATTGCAAAAACAAAAAAGGCGAAGCTTGCGCCTCGCCTTTTGAAAATGTTCGGTAAATTACTTGGCGGCGACTACGACCTTTTCCTTTTTCTCGTTGACGAGGGTTGCACCCTTGCCGAGGCGTTTGCGGAGGTAGGTGAGCTTGGCGCGGCGGACCTGGCCCTGGCGCTCGACTTCAATCTTGTCCACGCGCGGGGAGTGCAGCGGGAAAACACGTTCCACGCCTTCGCCATAGCTGATGCGGCGCACGGTGAAGCTCTCGTTCAGGCCGCCGCCACGTTTGCCGATGACGACGCCGGCGAAGATCTGGATGCGTTCCTTGTCGCCTTCGACAACCTTGGTGTGCACGCGGACGCTGTCGCCCACGTTAAACTTCGCGTTGTCTTTGCGAAACTGTTCCGATTCAATTTTATTCAACAATGCCTGGTTCATAACAATTAAATTTTATTTCAACAAATCTGGTCTCTGCTTTTTCGTCCGCGACTCCGCCTGTTCGCGCCGCCATTTTTCAATTTCGGCGTGGTTGCCGTTCAGCAACACCTCGGGAACCTTTATTCCCCGAAATTCCGCCGGTCGAGTGTATTGCGGATATTCCAGCAATCCATGGCTGAACGACTCGTCACGCGAACTGTCATCATCGCCCAAAACACCGGGCAGCAACCGCGTGACCGCATCGATCACCACCATCGCGGGCAATGCGCCGTTCGTCAGCACATAATCGCCGATGGACAACTCATCATCCGCCAACGCTTCCCGTACCCGCTCGTCGAACCCTTCGTAATGGCCCGTGACGAGCAGCAAATCTTTTTCCTGCGCCAGTTCCCGTGCGATGGACTGGTCAAACTTTCTTCCGGATGGCGAAAGCAGGATCACTTTCGTTTCCGCGCGTTTCAAACTTTCCACCGCTTCAAACAGCGGTTCGCACTTCATCAGCATCCCCGGGCCGCCGCCGAACGGTTTGTCGTCCACCGTCTTGTGCCGGTCGTGCGTCCAGTCGCGTAACTGGTGGATTTTCAGGTCCAGCAGGCCATTCTTCCGCGCCCGCATAATGATGCTTTCATCGAGCGGCCCGGCGAACATCGCCGGGAAAAGCGTTAGCACGTCAATTTTCATACGTGCCGATTTTGTTGTCAGCGTGCCGGCTTGTCTTCAACGATCTCCACCGAGCAACGCACGCCCTTTTTTGCCGCGCCGGCCAGCAGCAACGAACGGATGGCGTTGATGGTTGCGCCCTGGCGTCCGATGATCTTGCCGACGTCCGACGGGTCGAGGCGCAGTTCATAAATCGTCGCGCCGGCACGTTCCACCGGGGTGACCGTCACCGCGCCGGGGTTTTGCACGAGTCCTTTGACGACGTATTCGAGGAACTCCTGCATGGTAAATTTCAGGCCGCGGGCGCCGTTTTGCTGGCCTTCTTGATGAAGCTGGCAACGGTGTCGCTGGGCTGCGCTCCCTTGCTGATCCAATGCTGCGCACGGTCGAGCTTGAGGGTGAAATTGTTGCCCTGCTGGAGCGGGCTATAGGTGCCGATCTCTTCGATGAACTTGCCATCGCGGGGACTGCGGCTATCGGCGACGACGATGCGGAACACCGGGGTATTCTTCGTGCCGACGCGTTTCATGCGGATTTTGACTGACATAAATTTATTAAAAGGACAGGGAAACTATCAGTTGCAGGGCGATTTGCAAGTCTTGATTTTGAATAAAACGCCTCTTGCCGTCGCCGCCAAACAGTGTTTTCCTTCGTTTCGGAATGAGTCGGCCCTACGAGGAGATCCTGGAAGGCGCAACGCTCCCGCGCAGCGCGCCCGGCGAGCGGCACGAACAAATCTTGCAGCGGCTGCACCGCGAGATGGCCGCGAGTGTCAACGGCCTCGCCGTCACGCAACTGCTCCCCCCGAGAACGCCGGTGCAGGTATCGCGGCTTACGTTGCTGCGCCCTGACCTCGCGCTGGTGACCACCGCGAGCGGAAAACTATTCCTGGCCGTGGAAGTCGTCAGCCGCGACGACCATCGGGCCGACACTGTCACAAAAAAGGAGATCTACGAACAACTGCGCGTGCCGCGCCTGTGGATGGTTGATCCGCGCTATGACAATGTGGAGATTTATCACGCCTTCGAGTTCGGCATGCGCCTGCAGGGAATCCTGGCCGGCAACGAAATTCTGGAGGAAAAGCTCGTGCCGCAGTTCAAAATCACCGTGAAAGATTTGTTCGCCGCGTGAGTTGCATTGCGCGCGACTTGTGTGATGTTGATGGGAATCGTTCCAATTCAAACCAAACTTAAGCCACCTATGAAAAGATTAAAACTCCTCCTTCTGCTATTGCTCGGCCTCGCGTTTGCGGGTGCGGCGTTCACCGCGCTGGCCGATGACGACAAGCAAGTCACCGTCACCGGCAACATGGTCTGCGCCAAATGCACGCTGCATCTGACCGATTCCTGCCAGAACGTTGTGCAGGTCATGGACGGCACCAACACGGTAAATTATTTCATCGTCAAAAATGATGCCGGCATGACGATGCACGACGACATCTGCCACGGTGATTCCAAAAAAGTGACCGCCACGGGTACAGTTGACGAAAAAGACGGCAAAAAAATGATGACCGTGACCAAGTTGGAAGAGGCAAAGTAAGGTTGGAGATTTGTGAACCGTTGAATTGTTGAACCGGCAAGCGCCGCTCCCGATTCAACGGTTTAACTTTTTACCGATTCAACTTTTTTGTTGAACGCCACGCAATCTTCATATTTCACGCCATTACCACCGAAAACATCCAACGCCGAGCCGATGGTAAGGTCAATTTTTCCACCGCCGAGCCGGGTGACGAGTTCCAGATCAGCCAGCGAACTGGCGCCACCGGCGTAGGTCGTTGGAATCGGTGAAAATTTTCCGAGCAATTCCACCAGCTCGCGGTCAATGCCGCGGCACAAGCCCTCGACATCCACGGCATGGATCAGAAACTCGGCGCAGTATCCCGAAAATTTGTGAAGGGTTTCCGCGTTCACCTCGAGGTCGGTGAATTTTTGCCAGCGATCGGTAACGACAAAATATTTTTCCCCGCGTTTACGACAGCTCAGATCAAGGACCAGTTTTTCCTTCCCGATTTTTTTGACGAGTTCCTCCAGCCGGTTCCAGTCCACCTTGCCTTCGCGGAAGACCCAGCTCGTGACGATGACATGCGACGCTCCGGCATCGAGCCATGATTTTGCGTTTTCGGCATTGATACCGCCGCCGATATGCAGCCCGCCCGGAAACGCCTTGAGCGCCCCGCGCGCGGCGGTTTCGTTGCCCGCGCCGAGCATGATGACGTGTCCGCCGGCCAGTCCGTCGCGCTTATAAAGTTCGGCGAACCAGGTGGCAGATTGTTCAGAGACAAAGTTGGTGCGCGCGCCGGCATCGGTGAGCGTGCCGCCGACAATCTGTTTAACCTTGCCTTCATGCAGGTCAATGCACGGACGAAACATGCCGGCTAGGTTAAGTCCAAAGTCCAAAGTTCAAAGTCCAAAGTTGTTCGCGGACAATGTTTCCATTCAATTTCATCCTCGCCAAACGTGCGTTTTCATGTATTTTGGCGGTCTTTATCAAAATATGTTCACGGGTACTTATACTGCGATTGTCACGCCGTTTGCCGGCGGAGAACTGGACGAGGTTGCGCTGGAACGTCTTATAAAACTTCAGATCAAGGGCGGCGTGGATGGCATTGTTCCCGTTGGCACGACCGGCGAATCACCCACGGTCAACTATGAGGAGCACATCAAGATCATCGCTTTGGCCGTGAAATTCGCCGCAGGCAAGATCAAGGTGCTCGCCGGCACCGGCGGCAATTCCACCACCGAGGCGATTTACCTGACGCAAGCGGCTGAAAAAGCCGGCGTGGACGGCTCGCTGCAGGTCGCGCCCTATTACAACAAGCCGACGCAGGAAGGTTTGTACCAGCATTTCAAGGCGATCTCCAAGGCTACGCTGTTGCCGATTATCCTGTACAGCATTCCCGGCCGCTGCGGCATCGAAATCGCCGTGGACACGGTGAAACGCCTCGCGCACGACTGCAAAAACATCATCGGCATCAAGGAAGCCGGCGGAAGCAGCGACCGCGTGTCGCAATTGCGTGCCGCGCTCGGGCCGAAATTTGAGATCATGTCCGGTGACGATTCGCTGACCCTGCCGTTCATGTCCGTGGGCGCCAACGGCGTCATCAGCGTGGCGTCCAACGTCATTCCGAAGGAAGTTTCACAGATGGTGAAGTACATGGCGCGCGGCGACGCGAAGAAGGCGCTCGCGTTGCACGCCAAATTTTATCCGTTGTTCAAGGACCTGTTCATCGAGACCAACCCCACGCCGGTGAAGGCCGCGCTCGCGATGATGAAGGTCATCAACGAAGAATATCGCTTGCCGCTCGTGCCGATGTCGCCTAAAAATTGGGAGACGCTTCGCACCACGCTCAAGCGGTGTGACGTCCTGGAGTAACTTTTTATCACCGAGACACAGAGGCGCGGAGAATTTCATTTTCAAAGCTCTTTGGCTCGATGAATCTGTAACTAATAAAAAATGTCCACAAAAGTCATCATCACTGGCGCGAAAGGTCGCATGGGGCAGGCGTTGCAGTCCTGCGCCAAAAATTTTCCCTCACTCGAGATTGTTGCCGCCATTGGTCGCGATGGCGATTTGCGGTCCGCCATCGCCAAATGCGATGTCGTGATCGATTTCAGCCATCCCGAAGCCACGCACACGATTGCTGAACTGTGCGCGAAAAATAAAAAAGCCATTGTCATCGGCACGACGGGATTTTCTGAGCAAGAAAAAGCCGCCGTTACAAAACAGAAGTCAGAAATTCCGATGGTGCTTGCCTCGAATTTTTCCACGGGCGTCAACACTCTATTCTGGCTTACGCGCAAGGCCGCGGAAATCCTCGGGCCCGAGTTCGACCTCGAAGTCATCGAGATGCATCATCGCTTGAAAAAGGATGCCCCCAGCGGTACGGCCGCCACATTGCTTGAAGTCTTGGGCGACGTGCGCAAGCTGCAACTCGAACAGGCATTGCGCCATGGACGCAAGGGCATCACCGGCGAACGCACGCGCGGCGAGATCGGCATCCACTCCATCCGCGGCGGCGATGTCGTTGGCGACCACACGGTCATTTTTGCGAACGTCGGCGAACGCGTCGAACTTACCCACAAGGCATCAAGCCGCGATACGTTTGCGAACGGTGCCCTTCGTGCCGCGCAATGGCTCGTCAAACAAAAACCCGGCCTGTACACCATGCAGGATGTGCTCGGCCTCAAATAACTTTAATTTTGGTCGGATTTTCCCGGAGCGCGGGTCTTTGACCCGCAGGATCGTCGCTGACACAGCGCCTCTCGCGCCTATCGTTTCTCGCTCATAACCCGTCACTCACCCTTATAGTGGCCCTCCGCAAGGAGTTTAGTCGGATTCGGTTTGATTTGGTCGGATTTCAGCTCTGTAAACCCTGCTAAATTGGGTTCGTTTTTTTGGACACTTATGCACTTTCATTGGTTTTTTTACAGAAAAATTGGGTTCGTTTCGTAAAATTAATGTTTACGAACCAACCCGCTTAACTTTGACTATGTTTGACCAACCCTGACTCCGCATGGTGCCCCTCCGGAAGGAGCATAACCCGCGCGCCAGCGTCTTGGACTGCGCCAGTCTTCTCTGTCCTCCGGAGCGCTTTGGCGAAGGTGGATGGCACTTTCCCATCGCGAGCCCACGGTGCCAATGCGCCATAAAACGGTACAATCTACGACGCATGGCCTGCTTGCGCCTTTGCGTGAGATAACCCGCCCCGTCGTCAATTTTGGTTGGATTTGGTCGGATTTACTTTGATTCGCTCGGATTTGAGGTTGCCCTGATTCGAGGCAATCCGATGGGGGCGAGCCGGTGCCAGTCCGGCTCGGCCCCTGTCCGGAAGGACCGTGAGCTGTCCGCCCCGAAACCATCAACTTTCAACTGACGGCTTTGCCGTCATATGTCAAAGAACAACACCTCAAAACTTAGCTCTCGCCGCGCCTTGGTTTGGTCAAGGCGGACTTGTCCGCCATAGCTTTAGCGACGGCGGAAGCCTTGACCCACTCTAGCTAGCAGAGATTATATTGTCAACAATAAAAGTAAACTGAGATATTAAACTTTGCGGCGGGCCATGCTCTCCCGTTGGTCGTGGCTCGGTTTGGTTGGTAGGGACAGCGCGCTGCGCTGTCCCCGGCGGTAAAGCCGCCGGAATCGAACGAGCAAACGCGGATTTTACCACATTCGTTGCGCCCGCTCTACGGGCGCGGACGGCGCAGCGCGCCATCCCCACCAAATTGACCCGCGACCTTCCAATTCCACCTTCTTACTTCTTCCTGAAGTATTTTTTTGAATGTGGGAAGATTTCCGCGCTTGACAAGCATTGCATTGCTAGGCATAGTGCTGCCATGCTAACGAAAGAACTCGCCGCCGCCTCGACCGTGCCGCTGGTCTTGTCCGTGCTGACGGAAGGCGAGAATTACGGCTACGCGCTCATCCAGCGCGTGCGCGAGCTTTCCGGCGGCCAGATCGAATGGACCGAGGGGATGCTCTATCCTGTGCTGCACTGGATGGAGAAGGAAGACATGATCGAATCCGAATGGCGCGCGGCCGAGACCGGGCGCAAACGGAAATACTACCGCCTTCGCAAAGAAGGCCATCAAGCTTTGAAGGAAGAAAAACAACGATGGCTCACCGTCCACGAAACCATGGAGAAATTATGGAAACAACAACCCCGTTTGACCTGAACCACGCCATCCAACAATGGCGGAATGACCTCGCTCAATCGTCCGCCTTTCGTGGCGAGAACCTCGATGAGTTGGAAACCCATTTGCGCGATTCCGTCGTGGCGCTGCAGGCGCGCGACCTTTCCGCCGAGGAGGCATTTTATGTAGCCGCCAGGCGCGTCGGCACCGGCGCGGTCCTGATCAAGGAGTTTGGCAAGGTGAACGCTGTGAATGTCTGGGTGGAACGCTGTCTGTGGGCTTTGATTGTGATGCAACTCTGGAACGTAATTTCACATGCCGGGATCGTCTTGGTCACTTTTCTGGCGCAGGGAACAAATGTCTTCAATCGGGGAGGCGGTATGGCAAGTTTGTACGAGTTGACGACCATTGTGGCTGTAGCTGTCGCGCCAACCTTGATCACTGTGTTTGTAATGTGGAAATTATTTAAGTCGCCCGATTCTGGTATCGGCGTTTTGCTGAACTGGCTTTCCGGGCAGCCGGTAGTTTTGGCGGCCTCGTTATTTCTGATGAATGCAGCCATGGGGTGGGTCAACCTTGCAGAACAGGCACACTTCATAAAAAAATATGCACCACAATCCCATTCTCCCTTTCCTCTGGTCGCTTATTATCAAATTTTCTTGCCGCATCTTCTTGTGGCTGGACTTGTTTTTGTCATCGCCCGGAAGCGGCTTTTGCGAAAAGCTTGAGCCATGTTAGCCATCATCGCCTTAGGCTCGAATCTCGGGGATTCGCGGGCAATCATTTTGGACGCGATGGCGCGATTGCAGAAATTTTCCGACGAGCCGGTCCTCAAATCTTCGCTCTGGCAGACAATGCCCGTGGATTGCCCGCCGGATTCACCAAAGTTTTTGAATGCGATCATCGGCTTGGCTCCAAGGAAGAATGAGACGCCAGAATCGTTGCTGAAAAAATTACAAGGCTTGGAGAAAGAATTTGGCCGTGCGCCGAAAAAAGTTCAGAACGAGCCGCGCTCGTTGGATCTGGATTTGATTGCTTTCGGAAACGAAGTCCGCCTTGCCGCGCCGAAGGAGGGCGAAGGCGGGAACACGCCGGAATTGGTTTTGCCGCATCCGCGCGCACATCTTCGGCGGTTCGTTTTGCAGCCGTTAAGTGAAATCGCGCCAGATTTGATTCTACCGAATCAGACGAAGACCGTTTGGCAGCTTTTGGCCGAACTGAAAACGGATGAAGTCCTCACTAATGTGGTTTAGGAAAAATTGTCGATGTGGGTTTTTGTCAATTTTCTCCCTCACCCCGGCCCTCTCCCGCTTGGAGAGGGAGAATCGCTCCCCGTTGCACAAGAAAACCTACTGCTGGATTTGAGCAAGCTGCACACAAACAAAGAAAACTCCCGCGTGGCTGTTCCCTCGCCCAGCGGGAGAGGGTCAGGGTGAGGGAGAGAACATGGCAACCATCAAGGCTACAGTTAGTTTCAAAATGCTTTAAGATTTCGACTTTTTAGCGCCCACCGGGACTTCGATGATGATGCGGGCACCGCGCTTGTAGGCGAAGTAGGAATAAGCCCACTGAAGCAGCACGGCAATCTTGCTATGGAAGCCGATGAGGAAAACCAGATGTATCGATAGCCAGGCGAACCAGGCGATGAAGCCGGTGAGCTTGATATTGCCGATTTGCGCCACGGCCTTCGAGCGGCCGATTGTCGCCATCGTGCCTTTATCCCAGTATTTGAAGGGCAGGCGCGCCCCCTGGCCGTCCATTTCACCCTCAATGATGTTCGCGACGTGACGCGCCATCTGCATCGCGGCGGGCGAAACGCCGGGAACGGGCTGCCCGTTTTCCTGCAACACCAGCGCCATGTCGCCGACGGCAAAAATCTCGGGATGGCCCGGCAGGCTTAGATCGGGATTCACTTTCACGCGGCCGGCGCGATCCAGTTCCACGCCGAGCTTTTGCGTGAGCGGCGTGGCGGAGACGCCGGCGGCCCACAAGATATTTTCCGCGCGGATGGTTTCGCCGCTTTCAAGTTCGACTTCGCCGGCGCGGATGTTTTTGACCCGCGTGCCCAGGCGGATCTGTACGCCAAGTTTTTTTAACTGTTGCGCCGCACTTTGCGAAAGGTCCTCTGCCAGATGCGAAAGAATGCGCGGCGCGCCCTCGATCAAAATGATTTTTGCATGCGCGGGGTCGATGTGGCGGAAATCGCGGCGCAAAACGTGGCGTGCGAGTTCGGCGAACGCGCCGGCGAGTTCCACCCCGGTCGGCCCGCCACCGATGATGACGATGGTCATCAGCCGCTGATGCTCCGCGGACTCGTCGGTATTCTCGGCGTGCTCGAAGGCGAGCAACACGCGGCTGCGGATGCGCACGGCGTCGTCGAGGGTCTTGAGGCCGGGCGCGAACTTTTCCCATTCGGGGTGGCCGAAGTAGTTGTTGCACCCGCCGAGCGCAAGCACGAGATAATCGTAGGGCAAAACTTTGGTGGTCAGGGTGACTTCGCGTTTCGCCGGGTTCAAATCCACGACCTGATCAAGCAGCACGGTGATGTTTTTGCGTTCGGATAGAATCGAACGGATCGGCTGCGCGATTTCCGGCGCGGAAAGTCCGGCGGTGGCGACCTGATACAGCAGCGGCTGGAAAAGATGATGGTTGGTGCGGTCAACGAGCGTGATGTCCGCTTGCGGATTTTTGAAATGCTGGCAGAAAGTCAGCCCGCCAAAACCGGCACCGAGAACAACGACGCGTTTGCTCATGGCGGCGTTCCGTTGGGAAAGAGCCGCGCGTGTTCCTGGATCAAGTACCGGTCGGTCATGCCGGCGATGTAGTCACACACCGCGCGGTGCAGTCCGTCGCGGCGGATGCGTTTACGGGCCTGTTCGCCGAGGGCTTTCGGATGTTTCAAATAATAGCCGAACAGATTGCGTAACAATTGCTTGGCGCGGATGTGCGGTTCGTTCACGACCGGATTAAAATACAGGTTTTTGTAGAGGTATTTACGCAATTCAATGTTCAGGCGGCGACGTTCAGGGCTGTATTGGATCAACGGTTTTGAAAATTTCCTTACGTCATCAACGGATTTCACCTTGGCGGTGGTGATCAGCTTTTCGCTGGTGGCGATCACATCCGCCAACTGCATATCAATGATGTTGCGGATAATGAAATAGCGGCGTGATTCCTCGGGCGGGTTGCCGAATTCCTTCTTCATGAGCCGCGCAGCCTGCGCCCAGACGCGGACATGTTTGGTCAATTCCTTTTCCGAAAGCAAACCCGAATCGAGCCCGTCGTCGAGGTCATGGCTGTAATAAGTGATCTCATCGGCGAGGTTGGCGATCTGCGCCTCCAGCGACGGATTTTTGGCGATGAACCCTTTTTTCACGCCCGGACGGTCGAACGCGGTCTGATGTTTCGCCAGGCCCTCGAGCACCTCCCACGAAAGATTCAGGCCGGAAAATTTTGGATACTTTTGTTCGAGCTCCTCGACGATGCGCAGGCTGTGATGATTGTGCTCGAAACCGCCGTGGCCGCGCATCAGCTCGTTCAAGACCGTTTCGCCCTTGTGGCCGAATGGCGAATGGCCGAGGTCGTGTGCGAGCGCGATAGTTTCGGCGAGGTCGGTGTTCAGCCGCAGGGCGCTGGCGATGTTGCGGGCGATGGCGGCGACTTCCATCGTATGCGTGAGCCGCGTGCGAAAATGGTCGCCGGTGCCGTTGAGAAAGACCTGCGTCTTGTATTCCAGCCGGCGGAAGGCGCGGGAATGGATCACCCGGTCGCGGTCACGCTGGTAGTGTGTGCGCCAGAGTGGCGGCTCTTCCGCATACGCACGGCCGCGGGTATCGCCGCTGAACTGAGCGAAGGGCGCCAGCGTGCGGCGTTCGTTTTCTTCCAATTCCTGACGGTAGCGCGGCATGTCAGTTCGGATTGTATTTGCCGTTATAACCCGGCTCGTAAAGTACAATGCCTGCGCCGCTGCGTTGCATCAAATCAAAATGTTTGTCCACGGCAAAGACGCGGCATTCCGCCTTGCGCGAAAGCGTGGCGATCAAAACGTCGTTCCACGGCGCATGGCACCCTTTGTCACGCAAACGCCACGCAAGTTCCTTGGCGGAATCCCATGCGGCGTCGGTCATTGGGAAATAGGGGATACAACTGAAATGTTCCCCCAACGCTTTGCGCTCTTGTTGGCGCGCACCGCCCAGGACTTCGAGCTTGACGGGACCACACCAGGTGGCTTCGTATTCCTCAAGCAGCGCTTCAAGTGCAAGTTTGACCTGAACATTGCCATCGCGCCGCAATGCCTCGATCCACACGGAGGAATCCACGATCACCATGAGTCAAATATCCTGTGCCTCGATTTCCTCGTTGGTGGCTGGATAATCGAATTTACCCTCCCTCAACATCCGGCCAAAGTCTTTGGCTTTTCTTCTGTTGATGAAGTCCCTGACGGCAAAGGCCACGGCAGGACTGTTCTTTTTATGGCCGGTGACCTTCAACAATTCCTCAATGGTCTTTTCGTCGATATCTACTGTCATTCTCATGTGATTAAAATGATGCTATTTTCATCATTTGTCAATATAAAAGTATTCTTTTAGTTTTTGAGCAGTTCCTGGACGGAAATCCCTCGCATTTCAAACAATCGGCGGATGGTGTCCTCGATCAAATTATTCGGGCAGCTTGCGCCGGCGGTGATGCCGACGGTGATGTTGCCGGCGGGCAGCCAATCGCGTGTTTCCACTTCTTTTTTCTTATGCTGGTCGTAATGGACGATGAGCTTGTCCGACTGCATCTTCGCCGCGTTTTTGATGAAGAAAGTCGGCAAAACGGTTTCTCCCATTTCGGCAAGGTGCGAGGTGTTCGAGGAATTATAACCGCCGATGACGAGGAGCAGGTTCAACGGCTCCTTCAACATTTTTTGGAGCGCGTCCTGCCGGTCCTGGGTCGCGCCGCAGATGGTGTCAAAGAAACGGAAATGTTTGTCCAGGCTCGCCGTGCCGTTTTTTTTCTCCATCGCGGCCTTGAACCGGCGTTGCACTTCCTCGGTTTCGCCCCGAAGCATCGTAGTCTGGTTGGCGACGCCCACGGCGTTCAAATGCAGATCGGGATCGAAACCCTCGGAATGCGCCCCCTTGAATTTTTCCAGAAACGCATGTTTGTCGCCGCCCTTCAAGATGTAGTCACAAACATAATCCGTCTCCGCCAGGTTGAACACGACCAGGTAATGTCCGCTGCCATAGGCGCGCGCCTGCGAGGTGGTTGCTTTGGTTTCCTCGTGCTTCGCCTTGCCGTGGATGATGCTGGTGACGTTTTCCTTCGAATACTGGCGGACGCGTTTCCAGACGCTCATCACGTCGCCGCAGGTGGTGTCCACAATGTTTTCACGACCCACCTTGGCCTCGATTTTTTTCCGGGTGGTGACTTCGGTGCCAAACGCCGGAATGATCACCGCATCGCCGGGATTTAATTTTGCCAGTTCAACCTCGGTCGGTTTGGGGGAGATGATCTGGATGCCGAGGTTGCTGATCTGGTCGTTCACCTCGGGGTTGTGGATGATTTCGCCGAGCAGATAAATCGGCGTGTTGGGTGCGGTTTCCGCAAAGTATTTTTTTGCCGCGTAGGCGAGATCGATCGCGCGTTCGACGCCGTAGCAGAAGCCGAATTCCTTGGCCAGTTTGACCGTAAGACCATCGGCGGACAACATGCCGCCGTTGGCACGGATGTTCTCGACGATTTCACTGCGATAATGCGACAGCACCTGGGCGGAGACCGCCTCCATGATGTCGGGCCGGCGGAGGTTGATCTTTTTCTGGGCTGCGGGGGCGTCAATTGACATGGCAGAATCAATCTAACAGAAACGCATTTTTGCGTCCAATTATGATTTGTGACGGCACTGTCTTAATTTGCGGGGTGCGGCATTTATGCCGCTTCAATGTGGCCTTGCAAATACACGTTGAAGCGGGCTAAAGCCCGCGCTCCACAGGGTGAAATTAAGACACTGCCTTTATGACGAGATATCGGGCCGGTTTAATTTTTTGCCCGGAAGACCACGTCGACAACATTGCGCAGAAACTGCTCGTCGGCCACGCCGTCGGTCGCTTCGGCGGGAAACTCGACCTTGCCGCGGAAATGGTCCGCCAGGCCCGAAAACAGTTCCACGCGCGCGACCGGATCGAATTCATCGCGGCGCAACAGCGATTGCAGTGCGATATCCGCCTCCGCGGGCGTGATATTCTGCCGCAGGCGGGCGGCCAGATGCGGCAATTGGCGCAGGGAGTTGAATTTTCCGGCGAGCAGTTGTTCCAGGTCGGGCTCGGAAATTTTCGGGGCACGGATGACCACGGTGTTGGCCGCGATATCGCCGAGGCGCTGGCATTTTGAATTCAGCCAGCAGGTGAGGCCGCCGGTAAAATAAAACGCCGGAAGCGAATCCACGAACCGCAACAGGTTGCGGACGACGATCTGGTTGAATTGCAGGCGCATCCCTTCCACGTCCACCACCCGCAGCCGGAGCAACTTTTTGCCGATGGTCTGGCCGCGCCAGGACCATTCGAAAAAAATTCCGTAGCCGATGTTCACCGCGAAATAGCCGATGGCATAAAGCGCCACGGCCAGATTGAAACTGACCACGCCCAGCAGCCCGACGATGACGCTGAACACGATCATCACCACCTGGATGCAAAGCTGGTCAATGAAGCAGGCGATGCACCGGATCACCGGCCCGGCCAGGTTCTGGGAAAAAACAATCCCTTCCGGGGTGCGGATGTTGAGCGTGGAGGTCTTCATTTTTTCACCGCCCCGGCTTTTGCCAGAAAAAAGCAGAGCAAGATCAGTTCGATGAAGCCGAAAGCGATCTTGGCGCTGTAAGGTATGACCGGCTCATGGTATTGCGAAAGGAACGCCTCGATAAAACCCGCCCATACGAGCATCAGTCCGGCGCCGATGATCAACGTGGTCAGGTCGGGGGAAAGTTCGCGCAATCTTGTCCGCATTGGCGTGCGGCTGCCGCGTCCGATGAGCGCGAAGGCGAGCAGCAGCCCGGCCTGACCCGCGATGAGGATGGCGGGAATCTCGATCACGCCATGCGGCATCAGCCACCCCAGCAGAAATTTGGTTTCGCCGGCGCGAATGTAATCCACCGCGACCGCGCCAAGTATCACGCCGTTATAAAACAACATGATGATGGTGCCGATGCCCCACGTCATGCCCAGCGCCAGGGTGAAGATGGAAACCTGTGTGTTGTGCGTCATCAATTCCGCCGAGAAGCTGGTTTTATGGCCGGCAAGCCGGTTTCCGGTCGCGCTTTCCTCCTCCGCCACGCGTTTTGCCGGGTCCTGCATCAAGTGGGAAAATGGCATCAATACCGGCTTCGCCTCAGGATCAAAGGCGATGGCCGCGCCGCCGAAGATGCAACCCGCAATGGTGATGGCCAGGGAAAGATAAAACGCGCGGATATGGCGGCGGAAGGTCTGCGGCCACGTGTGAAAAAACCATTGTAGCGGGAAAATTTTCCTCCGTTTTTCCCGCGTCTCATGGATTTCGCCGTAGGCGCGGGCGACGAGACTTTCCAGATACCTCCGCGTCTCCGGCTCGGAGGAAAAGGTTGTGACCTTTGCGAGGTCGGCGGCGGTACGCTCATAGAGCTGGTGAAATTTTTGCGCCTGGCCCAGTGAAAGCTGCTCGTTCGGCTCGGCTTCAATGCGGTCGAGCATCTTTTCCAGCCCGCTCCAATGAGGCCGGCCGTTCGCGATGAATTTTTGCAGGTCGACGATCACAAAAGCTGCCTTTGTTTCACGCTCATGTATTGCGCCACGAGTTCGCTGCTCAGGCGTTCATTTTGCAACAAGGAAAACCGCACGCCGCGCCGTTGTAACACTTTTTGCAGTTCGCGCAGTTTCTGCCATTGCAGGTGGCCGCCGAGCGCCGGATACAAATCATCCGCCCGGGCGACATCGCCATCCGCAAACACCGGCTTCACCCCGGGCGGCTGCACCATGTTGACCAGCACCACGTGCTGGCGGCGGATCAATTCCACGTTGCGCACAAAATTTTCCGCGATGGCCGGGTCATCCAGCGCCGTCAGAAAAACCAGCAGCGCGCGCCGGCGCAACCGCAGGCGGATGAACGTGCATAATTCGTCGAAATCCGGCGTCGCAATCTTCGGCTGCAACGTATAGAGCGCATCGCGGCACGCGCTATAATGCGCCTGGCCGTTCCTGGCGCGCACAAATTTTTCCACCCGGTCCGTGAAGGTCAGCAACCCGAAAAAGTCACCCTGTTGTTCGGCGGCCAGGCCCAGGACCAGCGCGGCGGTCACAAAACGTTCAAGCACGGAAACCTGGCTGTCCGCGCCCGCCGCCGGACGCGCGCTCAACCGCGAGGCGTCCAGGATGACATAGACTTCCTGCGTCCTTTCGATCTGAAAAACCTTGGTGATCGGGCGGCCGCGCCGCGCCGTGGCTTTCCAATGGATTTCGTCGTAGCCGTCGCCGGGGACGTATTCGCGCAGCTTTTCAAAATCGCGGCCCTTGCCGACCTGCCGTTGCGCATGCAAACCAAAGGCGCCGCGGTTCAAGAACAGCGCCGCCAGATTTTTTCGCTCCGTCAGCAGGTTCGGATAGACGCGGATTTCCAACCGCACGGGAACGGTTTTTCTGACCGCCCAGAACCCGAGCGGCGATACGCCTTCGACAAAGGCCGAATCCAGCGCATAGTTGCCGCGTTTCAACGGGGTGCAGGCCAGAGCCAGCCGCGACCATTCACTCGCTGCCGGCAGGACGGTTTCCACGACTTCATCTGCGGCCCGGATTTCGCGCGGCCACGGCAGCGCGACCCGCAGGTTTTTCCCGGTCTGGCTTTCGTTGTGGATGCGCAGTTCCAGCTTCGCCTCCCGGTCCTTTGACATCCGCGCGACCGCGGGAAGTTCGATGCCGATGCCCTCCAAACTTTTCAAGCCGCCCAATGCGTCCCCGGCCGCCACCAACAGGAGCAGGACGATGAATGCCAGCGAGAAAACCATCGACGCCGGGGCCACGGCGGCCATCAGCGCAAACGGCAGGATGACCGCCGCCACCCAGAACAACAATCTGGAACGGGGGACGATCATCGGGGCACGGCGATCTGTTGCAGGATTTGCTGGATGACCTCGGCGATGGTCAGGCCCTCGATCTCGAATTCGGGGCGTAAAATCAAGCGATGTTCCAAAACCGGCCGGGCCATGGTCTTGATGTCGTCGGGCGTGACGAAGTCGCGTCCGGAAATCGCAGCGTAGGCGCGCGAAGCCATGATGAGCGATTGCGTGGCGCGCGGGCCGGCGCCGACCAGGACGCTTTCATGCGTGCGCGTCGCCCGCACGATGTCCACGAGGTAGGCGACCAGTTCATCGCGGACAACAATCGCCACCAGGCCTTCGCGCAGTGAAACCAAATCTTCCGTCTTGATGACCGGTTGAACGGCATTTTGCGCGAGCAGTTTTTCCGGCGCTTCGCTGGTCATGGTGCGTTGGGCGAGCGAAAGCTCCTCGGCGCGGTCCGGCGGGACCATGGTGATTTTCAACATGAAACGATCTTTCTGCGCCTCGGGCAGGGGATATGTCCCTTCATATTCGATCGGGTTTTGCGTGGCGAAAACAGTGAAGTTCGCCGGCAACAAGTGCGTTTCACGGTCGATTGTCACCATGCGTTCCTGCATGGCCTGCAACAGGGCTGATTGCGTCTTGGCGGGCGCGCGGTTGATTTCGTCGGCCAGCAGGAACGAGGTGAACACGGGGCCTTTGATGAGCGAAAATTCGTTGCGCTGGAGATTGAATACATTCGTGCCGGTGATGTCGGCGGGCATCAGGTCCGGCGTGAACTGGATGCGCGCAAAGTCGGCGCCGAGCACGTGCGCCAGCGTGCGCACGAGCAGGGTCTTGGCCACGCCGGGCACGCCCTCGATGAGCGCGTGCTGGCCGGTGAAGATGGCGATGAGCGACTTCTCAATGACGTCATGCTGGCCGATGATGACCTTGCCGGTTTCGTGCCGCGCCTGGGCGAGGACTTCCTTGAGTCTTTCTGTGTTCATAATTTTTGGTTTTGGTTGCCGAGGGCCTCGGAAATTTTTTTGTAAGTCTCCACCGGGTCGTGATCAGTTAAACCTGCGGAATGGTCCGCATTGAAGATGGCCTCGGCGCGCTGGAGCCGGACGGTGGATAATTTTCCGGAAGGCGCCACGGATTTTTTCCACTCCGCAAAGCACGTTTCCAGGATCTTGCGCGGCGGTATGCTGCGCCGGAGCAGGTTCACAAAGCCGGCGTGGGAATCCTTGCCGGCGACGAAATCGTCCGTTTTTTCCCCCGCGTGCGGCGGAACCAGGCTGGTGGAATTTTTCCAGATGAAAAGTCCCGCCAGCAAAAGCAGCCCGGCGGCGAGTCCGTGCAACCGGTATTTGCGCATCAGCGCGGCGACGCCGGAAGTGTCGACAATGCCCAGGTGCGCCTCGTCGAAAACGACGTTCGTTTTATCACCGACCAGCCACGCCAGCAGATCCGCGTGGCGGTCCGTGCTCATGGCCTCGTTGCTGAGGAAATAGGAGTCGCTGGCGATGACCACCGACCCCTTGCCGAAGGTGCGTTCGATGACAACGGCGTTTGTGCCGCGCGCATAGATCGTCCGCCATCCGGCGGCGCAATTTGTGAAAATCATGCCGCTATGCCAGTCCAGTTCGGGCGGCAGTTCCGGGATGGTCCGGTTGGTCACCGTCGCCGGCGCATATTCGTCGCCATCCGGTTCCAGCGCCACGAAGCATTCATGGAAGCCCCATTCCTCTTCCAGGTTCACCCACGACTTCTCCTCGCCGGATTTTATCTTATGGTTTTTTGGCTTGCCGGAACCGTCCTTTTTTTCCTTCAGTTTCGGCGGCGCCAAACTCGTCAGATTGGTCTGGTCCTCTTCGTCGAAATCCGGATGTGCCGTCGTCGTCTGTGGGGAATACGTGATGACCAGGCGTCCGCCGCGGGCCAGGAAATTTTTCAACTCGTGGATGAGGTCGTCCGGCACATATTCCCATTCGTAATTGTCAGCCGCGAGGTGGAGGTAGGCGGTGTGCGGTTCCTCCGGCAGCCGGTTTGCCTCACTGAAATCACGGCTGACGGACATCCCCGGCAGCTTGCCAAGGCTCTCGTAAAACGCCATCGTGCCCAGCGGGTCGGCGCGCAGTGACGAATAGGGCGGATAAACGTCGCCCGCCGCGAAGCGCATTTCAAAAAGTTGCAGGATCCCGAACACGAACGCCGCCGTGCAGCCGAGGAGGATGACGATGGGAAAATATTTTTTCATCCGCCGGACCTCAACTTTTCCACGTTGGACGCGAAGGTGTTCACGGCATCCAGATCCGCCGCGTGCGTGCCATACCAGACGCGCTCAAACGCAAAAACATTTTCATCAAAGAGGGAAAGCAGCACCGGAAACGAATGCGCCCGGCGGTCCAATTCACGTTCATAGTCGCGGTTGGACTTGAAACGGGCGATGCTGATCAGGTTGCGCCCGGCGAGTTGCGCGAGGCTTGAAAGGTAAAACGCGCGCATCGCCAGTCGGAATTCACCGCGCTCCACAAGTTCGCGCGCCAGCCTGATCCAGCCGTCCTCCGGCAACTGGTCGGCGCGCACGTTTTCATCCGTGAGATCGGGGACGGTCGGGACCGGTTCGCTGGCGACGGCTGACGGCCCGCGTCGCCGGCGGTTCCAGACGCGCAGCAGAAAAATCACCAGCGCTACCACGACCGCCGCCACCAGCCCATAAAGCAATATCTGCAACGCCATGATCCAGCCATAGCCGGATGAGGTGGAATCCCCGTGCGATTGGAAGCGATGGCGGAAAAGCTGGCGCAGAATTTTTTCCAGCCACTCGATCAGACTTTTGGCCCAATCGCGCAGCAGCACGCCGATCTTGTCGAAAAATTTTGCGATGACGCCCTTGTCCGCGTCCGGTTCGACGGTTTGCCCGCGCGGCATCCGCCAGACGTACTTGCTTTCATGGATGGTCTGGTTGATGACGTGGTCGAGGGCGGGCGGTGCGATGTTTTGGCCGGCGGAAATGGCGTTGGTCGAATCGGCGCGCAGCGCCGGGGTGGAAAAAACGGCCAGCAAAACGGAAACGATGGCAGCGGTCTTGAGCGCGCGAACGGCAAACGGCTTCAGTTCCGCCTTCAGATCCTCGCCGGACTGCACTGATTCGCCATAAAAACTGCGCGCCACATAAATCGCCTTCAGGATCGGGTCGGTGCAAAGATAGGTCAGGCCGCACATGGCGGCCAAAAAAGTGGAATTGAGCAGGGCAAGCGGGTCGCGGGTGAATTCGGATTGCACGCCAAAAAGCATCTTGAAGATCTGCGGCAGCATCAGGCAGGCCGTCACCCAGTTGAGGAACACGCAGAAGCCGAAGATGGACATGATGCCGAGCGCCAGGTTGTTTTGTTTGGGCCAGAGCGCAGCCAGTTTCCAGGAATTCTTCAAAAGTTTCCCGAGACCGGCCTGCCCGTCGTCGTCCAAAACAGCGGTGTTTTGGTAGAACGCATAGGCCCAAGCGAACGGCAGCGCGGGAACCAGGGCCAGCGGCAGCACGAAAAGCCCCGTGGATTGGACCATGGCCTGCGTGAAAAAAATGCGCACGGCGGCCGTGAATTTGGGCGGGGTAAATTTTCCGCCGGCCAGTTGCGCACGGAGGCGGCGGGCGAAGATGGCCTGGCAGAATTTCATCCAAAAGAACAGACCGGCCAGGCCGAGCGACGAGGCGGCGAGATGCTGCTGCGCGAGGGGGCTGCGGCTCATGTCCGCCCAGAAAAACAACAGTCCAAGGACGAATGGAATCGCCCCCAAAAAATAGACGGCCAGCGAGGCGGCCGGGGCGGTGCGCAACAGGTGCACGGCCTCTTCGATCAGGTCGAAGGCGCTTTTGCCCTGCCGGCGCTTGTTGTCATGCTTCATTTTTGGTCGACCCAGTTCACGTGCCAGAGCGTGGCTTCATGGACGGACGCAGGAATTTTTAACAGCATCGCGCCGATCAAAAAAAAGAAGAACCAGGCGATAAAAATCGCGCCCGCGCACCCGGCGAAACGGAGCAACCGTAATAATGCGGGGCGTCCGGCCGGCGGCCGGTGTGTCAGTTTTTTCAGGCAGGCGGAGCAGATGACACGGTCGTCATGTTCGGTGACGCACTCACGGCAGAAATAATTCCGGCATTCGGGGCAGCGCGCCACGGCCTCGCGTACGGCATGATTGAAACAGCGCTGGTGAAGAAGGTTTTGCATGGTGCAACTTTACTTCCAAACCACGGGCGGCTTGGCGGCTTCGGCCAGCGCGGCTTCCATCATTTTGGACGAAGCTTCTTCGGGGCTGAGCTGCCCTTGCGCAGTCGCGACCAGCGGCCGGATTTTATCAAGCACCTTGCGCGTCTGGCGCAGGCGGCAGAGGGACGGCAGTTCTTCCGTCTGCACCGCGGTGCGGATCTGGCAGGCGCAGGTGGTGCCGAAGAGATTGTTGAAGAACAGCGGGATGCCACAAATGGCGGCGACGATGCAGATGATGGTGATCGCCCCGGCATCAAATCCCCGAACATCGAACGCGAGGAAAATGACGAACATAAGGCACAAGCCGGCGGGTATGCCCAGGATCCAATTCCAGGTCATACGGGTTTTGGTGGCGCGGATGATGAAGGCCTGGATATCGCGAAAATAAAACCTTTTGTAGGTTTCCGTGTAGCCGTTGCGATCGACGAGCAGCAGGTGGTCATCGCCCAGCCAGAGGCTGGAGCGCGCGGCGCTGACGGCGGAAAATGTGAATTGCCGAGGCACGCGTTCGCGGGTCAGACGTGTATAGGTGGGGCCGCTCATGTCAGTGGTGTCGGGTGTAGATGGCGATAAATAATGCCGTCCATCCCGCGATTTGCAACAGCGCGAGGATGCCGGCGAGGACGAACCGGATGCGGCTGCGCTGCACGAGGCCGCGCGGCGAATTCCAGTAGCGGATGACGACGAACAACGTCATGGGCGCGGTGATGAGCGTGAAATAAAAGATCAGGATGGGCACCAGCGCGAGCGCGAGCGCGATGCTGTCGTAACGGGTGCGCTGGTTGTCCAGGTTCTTGATTTTGCCCTTGGATTTTCCGGCTTCCAGGCATGCGGGGCAGAAATGTTCGCCGGCAAAATCACAGTCACACAGCGCGCACAGAAAACGCCCGCAACCAGCGCAGGGGACGACCGCTTTTTTTTGCGGGTGAAAAAAGCAGCTGGATTCGCCCTCGACCATGACGGGTTGCGCGGACTGGACGGGGGCGACTTTGCGGAACAACGCCGGAAAAACCTCGATTTGCAACTCCGTGCCGCACACCGGGCACGGTGACAAACCGGGAAGGTTGACATTCCCGTCCGTCAGCCGGGTCTGGCATTTGGGGCAGGGGATCAACGGACTCATGGTTCACTTCATGACCACGCGGGTATTGCAGATGCGGTCATGGAGGGCCCGCTTTTCCTCGTCAAAACAGGCCATGATATAGCCGATCATGCAGGTGAGCGAGCTGAGGAGTTTTGCAAAGTAGCGGCCCAGCGCGCGCGCATAGGTGATTTTTCCGCCGTCAGGCGCGACCACTTTTATCTTACAGGCCATTTTGCCAAGGGTCGCGCCGTATTTTCCCACCATATAAGTTTCGTAACTCAGGGGAATCAAAATTCCGATAACCATCGAGATGATTTGCACCGCAATGGAAGTCTTGGGTTGAATTCCAATGATTTGCGAGGGTGTCATTTGGAGTAACAAGTCGATGCCAAAGGTGACTGCATACAATAACAGTCCATCAAGAAATACCGCGGCGAAACGTGTGCCGATGCCTGCCAGATTCAGTGTGCCGGTCTGGATGCGCGCGCCCTCCGCCAACTTTTGGAGAAAGACCGGTTTGCAGGTGGCGCAAATACGCACGTTGCCGTGGCGGATGGTTTCATCGAGGGGAAACATTTTGCCGCATTCCGCGCAGACCGCTTCTTCCCGGGCGGCGGCCGGTGAATTTTCCAGCGATGGCTGGCCATCGGCTGAAAGAAAATCCCGATATGGTCGCCAGTCTTTCTGGCCAGGCTGCCAGACCAGCGTGTCGCCGTTGATTTTTCCTTCAGCAAGGAGCTGCGCCATTTGTTCAGCGGTCACGGGACCGACCTGTTGTCCATTTTCAACGTAGTGCCACATATTTTAAACCTTTTCTCCTGATTTCTGGTTTTCCGTCTAGAACTCCAATGTGCGGACGCGATAAAAGTGCCAGACATAGAGGGCTTTTGGCAAAATGAAAAGTTACTGCTGTTCAACCCGGGCGTTCCGGCAATTCATCCAGAAAGGCCTTGCCCACCCCGCTGACCCAGACATTCTCCTTGTCAATCTTGGTGGCAGCGATGGTTCGGCCTTTGGCCACGCCCCAGATTGCCCCGGTAAAAAAAATGACCACGCCAGTCAACGCCAACCAGCCGGAATTGCCGGCTGCGCCAAAAACAATCAGCAGCACGCCGCCAAGCATTCCTACCGTACAGGCGATGATGGCAATCTGGCGTTGCTTGCGATGCGCTTCGCACAGTCCGATGTGCAGCACCGCCTTTTTGCGGACAATCAGGATGACGACAATCAGAACCAGCAGGTTGCAGAGCAGAAATAAATAATAGGCCGGGTGCTGCCAATAAAGAACGCGTTTAAGACGGAATCCATTGGCGGGCGCATTGCACTTCACACACCGGTCAGGAAAGGGGGTTTCCGAGCGTGTAAACAGTTTCTTTCCTTGCCGCCAAAGTCCCGGGCCACCGGGCATTGGGGCACCCTCCGCCATCCGCTGTATAAAAACCGGTTTGCATTGCGCGCAAACCCAGGTCTTGTTCAAGCTCACCAGTTCATCGGCGGGAAACATCTTACCGCATTCCGCGCAAACCGCTTCTGTCGTGGCATTGGCCGGTGAAATTGCCGATGGAGGCGGGGTACCAGCTGATACGCCCCGATATGGCAGCCAGTCTTTCTGGCCAGGCTGCCAGACGAGTGTGTCGCCATTGATTTTTCCGGTGGCGAAGAGCTGCGCCAGCTGTTCCGCGGTCACGGGACCGACTTGTTGTCCATTTTCGACGTAGTGCCACATATTTTATCCTTAGCTCCTGATTTTTGGTTTTCCGTCTAGAACTCCAATGTGCGGACGCGCCAAAAGTGCCAGACATTGAGGGCTTTTGGCAAAATGAAAATTTCGCCGCTTCAGGCGTTCCGTCGGTCAAGGCGTGGACGAACGATAAAAGCGCCAGGTTTGCGGAAAGGAATCGTTCCAGAAGGATGGATTATGGGGGAGCATCCGCCGCCCAAAAGATTCCAGCTAATAATCGGCAAGGCGAAGGGCTGGCGATTCAGCCCCATACCGGCGGGATTCCCAGCCGGTTAGGACTCGTTGACGACGTTGGGTTTCATGCGTTGATGGGGGATTTGAACAAGCAATCGCACTTGAGCGGCACACCGAAGGGGATCTGCAATCCGCCAATCTTAGCATCCACGGCTAGATGTTCGCCAAACCGCCGCGCTACTTTACATGCGGTGCCTTCCGCTTTTGCCACGGAAAGCGGAAAGTATTGTCAGGGGTATACCCAATTCTGGTGCCAGTAAAGGGTCAGAAGATCGTTCAACGACACAGCTTCCACATGCCCGTCAAAAAAGGTGATATGAATGGCACCCGGAGCCGGTTTTGATAAATTGATGTTTGTCGGGGGCGCGGTGGGCCGATGAGGATTATGTCTGGCAATGGAATATCTCCATAATCCTGAAATCCCGCCAGATCCTGTGCCCTGACTCGTAACCGGAGTCGCGAGATTGTGAGCGAGAGTGTCGGTCGTATCAACTCCAGCATCCAACCAGACTGAATCGCCGAAAACGGGAGTCACACTTGCACTGGTCACCGCTGATTCCTTCTGGAACGTTTTGCCATCACCCGCGCTCCCAAACGGCGATGACCCGCCGTAAAGCCATGCGTTGAAAGCATAACTGCCTTGATTGGTGGAGAGGATGGCAGTGTTAACTGTTGTGTTGGCCGACCAAAACCAGGCGGTCTTGTAGTCGCCGAAGACCGTTGCACCGCTTCCCGGGGAGGGATCTTGAAGAGTGGTCAGGGGGCAAACGAGCACTTTATCCACACTGGCATAAACCGGGCGTAGTGACTGCAGCCACACCCCCCCGCTGCCTCCATATGGAAGCATGCCTCCATTGTTGTCAGTCATGTATAATTGTTCCGCCAAACCCAACTGCTTCATATTGCTTTTGCAACTGAGTTCTTTTGCCCTGATTTTGGCGGCGCTCAAGGCTGGCAACAGCATCGCCGCCAAGATGGCGATGATTGCGATAACCACGAGCAACTCGATCAGTGTAAAGGCCGCGGGTCTGCCCGGTCTGGCTTTCCCCGGTTGAAATTTTTTTATCATGACTTCAATCTTTATCTTTAATTGTTCCGCCCGGCCGCAGATTGAATTCCGCGGCCGGGCTCAAAACATTTGTTATTTTATCGGTGTCTAATTGGTGTTGCTTAAGATGTAGAACTGTTGCGGAACACCGGCGTTAACCGCGTTGGTTCCCGTGAACGTAAAGCCGTTGGCCGCGCTATTGGTCAGGATCACGTTGGTCGACAACGGGAGCCACTGGCCCAACGGCGTTATCAGGTTGGTGGTGCCCAGCAGGTAATAGGTCCCGCCCGACTGTCCATTGGTCGCGTTGATTACCACGTTGTTTCCAACGAGGTTGAAGCTGGCGATGGTCGGTTTATTCGTCGGGATGATGGCCGAATTGGTCACGGTCAACAGGACGAGCGAGATATTGGTGCCGTAGGCGTTGGTCAGGACCAAGGCCAGCGTGTTGCCGTTCCAACTGCCGGGTATAATGGTGGCGCCAAGGTTTGCGATGAGCGGGGCCACGTTATTGGTCGTACCCGACTGCAAGACAGCGGCGGTGTTCGTATTGCCCCAGTAATAACCGTAAGGCGCGGACGAACTGAAGCCAGTCGCCGGAATTGACAATGACGAGCCCGCCAGGAGCGTTACACTGGTTGGCGGCAGCGCAGAAAGGACATAGGGCGGAGCGTTGAACGCCACTTGGGTCAGCGCGATGGAATTCCACTTAAAGGCACCCGCGGCTGTGGTGGTTTGGGTATAGCCAAATGAAACAATGCCTGGATTGCCTGCGGTATAGACATAGTTTGTCACAAAGGTGCCAGCAACGTACAAAGCCTCGGACCACTGGGCACCAGTCGTATCCAATACGATTGTGATGTCGTAAGGCGTGTTCAACGTGGTCAACAAATTGGGCGTGCTGCCTATGACAACAGCATTATTATTACCATTAGTGGTAGCGATCATTTCCGCCCCACCCCCGTTGGCATTCATGTTTAAGAGCGCCCAGTTGTTAAGAACCCGCGGGTCGGTAACATAATTGGTGGGGAATACCGTCGAAAAGCCCAATCCGCCCCAGCCGCCTGCAGGTGGAGTACTCGCGAAGGTCAGTGAAGCATCCAAGGTGTAAACGTAACCGGAATGCGGTGTAAATGGCAGGAGGACACTGTTCAGG
>DATHOG010000031.1:0-58750 GCA_035485115.1 Candidatus Sulfotelmatobacter sp.
CCGAAGAAATCGGACATCTCGTCGGCCCACTGCATTTTGTAGAACATGTTGGCGTCGTCGAGGTTTGCGCCGATCTTGTGCTGGAACTGCCACGCGAGCTCGCGGTAAATCAACACATCGTCCGGATTGTATTTGAGTCCCTCGTCGCGCATCAGGGCGACGCCGCGTTGCACCCAGCGCCAGCGGTCGGTGTAGTCGCCGGGGGCGTTTTCCTTGAACTTCACCGAGATGTTGTAGGACATGTTCCAGCCCTGGAAAATCCATACCTGGGTGAAATGCGGTTCGAGGTCCGTGATCCATGAGGCGAGCTGTGCGGCCTCGAAAAATTTTCCGTCCTGCTGCAGGTCGTTCGCGCGGGACCAGAGGTAATTTGAGATCAATCCGCGAAAGCCGCCGAGCGCCACGGTGGTGAACGCCAGCATCGGCGGTGCATTCTGCAACACGGCGGTGTAGGTCAGGCCGAGCCGGGTGCGGTCGGCATTCAGCGAATTTTGCACGCGGCCCGCACCGAACAGCATCACGCCGGCGAGGAACAGCATCAGGAATTTTTTGGCGCGCGGGTTCATTGCGTCTGGGCGGTCGCCAGTTCACGGCGGCTGAAAAAGTAGATTCCCATCACGGCGAAGATGCCACCGATGACCAGCACGATCTGGGTGAACGCCAGCCCGAGCTCCGTCCACGTGATGCAGCGGCCCGTGCTCAAGGCGTCCACGGGCGAGAAATTTTGCACCAGCCGGATGACTGACAACAATGCTTTGAAGGCCGGGATCAGCACCACGTCCATCACCGAGTGGCCGGCCACGCCGGTTTCCTCGTTGCCCGCCGCCACCGAACCGGAATCGATCGCATCCGCCAGCGTGCCGCTGGAAAACACCACCACCAGCATTGTCAGCGAAAAGAAGGCCGCGACTGGAAACGAGAGGAAACTTGCCGCCATCAAGCCCAGTGCCGCCATCAGCGCGAGCCAGCAGAAAATGATCCCCAGCCCGCGCGCGAAGTTCGGCGCGAAACCGCCGTCGGGATAAAGCACTTCCATGCCGTCCTCCAGCGGGAAACTAAGCGCCGTGTTGTTCGGATTATACGCGATAATGGTCAGGACTCCGGAGCTGTCGAACAGGTTCGCTGGAATCGGGATCTCATGGAAAACCTGCTCTGACTCCGTGGAGGGGGCGAGGCTCATCGGCTCGCTGCGCCAGACCTTGCCTGACTTCGGGTCGCCTGCCTGCAACATCAGTGTGAAAGTGCCGGAGAGGGTGCGCTCCGCGCCATTGAATTTTATCCGCAATTGCAAGGGCTTGTCCGCCAGGGAGTTTTTCGCGAAGCCGAGGTCGATCTGCCACGGGCGCGAGAAATAGCCCGGGGGAACCTGTTCAACGGCTGCCTTCACCTGCGCCCGGATGATTTTTTTTACTTCCGCCTCGTCCACCTTCTCCACCGATGACTGGGCCATGCGGGCGGTGAACTCGCGGGCTGTTTCCTCGTCAATCATCGCGGTCATGTCGGCTTCCTTGGCCGCGCCGCGCGCGACCAGAATGTCGGTGTGCAATTTCTGCTGCACGGCCGCGGGCAGTTTTGAAGCGCGATATTCCAGCAGGCCGAAGACGAACGCCCCGGAAATCAGCAACAAAACCGCGTTCAACGTGACAATGCCGAGCCATTTACCGATCCAGATCTGCCAGCGCGCGATCGGCTTGGTGACGACCACCTGGATCTGGCATTCCTCGATGTCCCGCGCCAGCGTGCCGCAGGAAAGCCAGATGGTCGAAAGTCCGAGCAACGCGGTGATGGCGCTCAGGGTATAGGTCAGGATGATCTGTGTGAAACCTTCCGCGGTGCCGTCATCCTTGATGACCAGCGGCAGGCCGATGACGGCGATCAGCAGCAAAGCCGTGATGACAAGGAACAGCTTGAACCGCAACGCGGCCTTCCAGGTCAATCCGGCGATGGCGAAAATTCTTTGCATTCTTTTTTAACCGCAGATTTCAGAGATGTACGTAGATTTTTTCCTACGAAAACCGGCGTCAATCTGCTTGGGAAATTCATTTTTTGCCCCCAAGCAGCGAAGACAGTTTTTCGTCCGCCTTGGACAAGTCCACCGGCTTGGCGGTTTCGGTTTTGGATGTAAGTTTATCCGGCTGTGGCGCCGGAGCCGCCGGTTGAGCGAGCGCGGACAGTTTGCCATCGTCCACCTTTGGCGCGGCGGGTTCCGTTGAAGCCTTGGGCGCGGGCGCCGCCTGTGGCAGCGACAGTTTTTCCAAAACTCTTTCCGTGGCCGGTTTTTCTTCACCACCGGCGCGGAGGTATTCGGCGACCCTGGCACCGGATTGCGCGCCGCTGGTCTCGCCGGCGGCACGCGCCTTGGCGACAACGTCGAGGAAATAGCTTTCGAGGTTTTGCGTCGGGTTGTCCACGCGCACTTCGCCGGTGGTGACATCGTGACGGATGAGCGCCAAAACTTTTTCCAGCGTTTCCCGCGGCAGCACCGGCGTGGAGATGCGCAGGGTGTCGGGCTTGGCGAGGAGTTCCTTCAACGTGCCGTTCGCCTGGATTTTACCGCCGTAATAGATCACCACGCGGTCGCAGACATCCTCGACATCGGAAAGCAGGTGGCTGCTCAAGATGACCGTCTTGCCGCGCTTGGCGAGCGCGATGATCAGATCCTTCACTTCGCGGCAGCCGATGGGGTCGAGACCGGCGGTCGGCTCGTCGAGGATGACGAGGTCGGGGTCATTGATGAGCGCCTGCGCGAGACCGATGCGGCGCTGCATGCCCTTGGAGAATTCGCCCACGGCGCGCGTCTGCGTCTTGCCGAGGCCGACCATGTCCAGCAACTGCTCCGCGCGGTTGTTGCGGTCCGCCTTGTCGAGATGGAACAGGTTGCCGAAGAAGTCGAGCGTCTCGCGGGAGTTCAAGTAGCGATACAAATACGATTCCTCGGGCAGATAACCGATGCGCGCCTTGGTCTGCACATGGCGCGGGGAATGGCCGAAGACCTCGATGTGACCCTTCGTCGGGTTTAGCAGACCGAGCAGCAACTTGATGGTGGTGGACTTGCCGGAGCCGTTCGGGCCGAGCAGGCCGAAGATTTCGCCCTTGCGGACCTCGAAATCCACGCCATCGACCGCGCGCGCCTTCGGGCGGTTCCAGAAATCCTTGAAAACTTTTGTCAGGCCGCGGACGGAAATGACCACCTCGTCGGATTTTGGATTTCCGACCGGCGATTGCGGGTTTAATTCGGCAACGGGCATAACGGGTTCAAACTGGTTTTAAACGGTTGATTTAAGACAACGGCAGTGCCGGTTTCATCCAATCTTTTTTCGACAATTATAATTACGGGCGGTACAGCGGGTGATTTTTGGGCAGCCGCAGGCAATTCATCCGGGCATGGCGGACATGGCAAATTTCATCATAAAAAATTAGCCAAAATTCGTCACGCCAGCAAGTTGTAACCATTGAAATTTGCCGTTTTTCAAAGCACTCGTGCGCCCGAAAACCCCCGCCAACTGTCAATAGTCATTTTTTCAGGCGACGGTCAGCTTGTGCTTTTGATTGAAGGTTTACAACATTGCTCCTGCCATTGTGAACATTATGAAAAGTATTTTGCCCTTTTTGTTGTGCGCCATCATCCTGCCTGAGCTTCACGGCCAAACGGTGATCACCGGCCGGGAGCCGGATCATGTACGTGTGCTGATCGCCGGCGACACCTGCTACGGCGAGAGCTATCAGGAAGAATACGCCCGCACCGGCGGCGTGAACATCCTTACAGAAAAGGGCTACAACTACCCGGTCGCCAAGCTCATCCCGCTGCTGCGCGCGGTGGATTTCCGCATTCTCAATCTGGAAACGCCGCTGACCACCAACCATTCGAACATGCTTGTTGGCAAGGACTACGTCCATTACAGCGACCCGGTAAAGCTGCCGCAGATTTTTGGCGCCTTCACCCCGCTGGCCTTCTCGCTCGCGAACAACCACTCGCTGGACCAGGGTGTCGTGGGATTGAACGATACGTTCGCGGCGCTCAAGGGTGCGGGCATCGAATGGTTTGGTGCCGGCACCAACCTGGCCGATGCCAGCCAGCCGCTCTTGAAAAAAATTCAGGTCGGCGACAAAACCTTCACGCTCGCCGTGTTCGGGGCGTTTGAATACCGGAAAAATTACGACACGGACTTCCATTTTTACGCGGGCGCGGACAAGCCCGGCACCGCGTCGATTGATCTGCCGGCAGCGCGGCAGGCCATCACCCAGTTGCGGAAGGACATACCCGATGCGTTCATCATCTACTTCACGCATTGGGGCGACAATTACCGCTGGAAAACCCCCGCCGAAACCAACATAGCGCACGCCCTGCGCGAAGACGGGGTGGACCTCGTCGTTGGCGCGCACGCACACACGATGCAGGAGGTGGAATATGACGGGCGCGGCTGGATTTTCTACGGGGTCGGCAATTTCATGTTCAATGCGCAAGGACGCTACGTTGCGAACCACATCTCGCCCTTCAGCCTGCCGCTGGTGATTGATTTTTCAGTGAAGGACGGGCAGCTCAAAACCGGCCTGCGCGTATATCCGACCGTCAGCGACAACCAGATCACCCGCTACCAGCCGCGTTTTGTCACCGAGACCGAACTCTCTGCCGTGGATGCCCTATTGGCCGAGAAAAGCGGCTGGGATGCCGCCAGCCGCGCCGCCGTCAAACGCGGTCACGATGACATCGGGTTTTATTTGAACTTCCTCGAACCGAAGCCGGCCAGGTGAGCGGGGTGAAAAATAGATTAGTGCAAATGAACTCTCGTAGTATTTTCGTAACTGTGGGTTTGTATCAGTAAGGAATAAATTTCTTTATTCGGTTGCACGCTGGCGGAAGATTTTCGCCAAGTCCGCTTTATTCTTTTTCTTTTCCGCCACATCAATCATGGCGTTATAAAGTTCCCACGGTGCTGGCGTGGCGTAAACGCCGTTTTTTGCCAAAAAAACCAGCGCAGAGACAACAGCCGTACGTTTGTTTCCATCTATGAACGCTTGGGATTCAGCCAGGTGAAAAGCATATCCCGCTGCGACATCATACCAATCTCCATCAGTGTAAAATAATATGTTTTTCGCCGAGGCCAGTGCAGATTCAACCAGACCCAAATCCCGGATTCCGTCCCGACCACCATGCTCGGCTAAACTGCGGGCATGGATACGAAGCACTTCATCAAGTTCCAGAAAAAGCGGCTCGTTCACTTGGCCAGAGCACTCAAGAGTTCGCGATTTTCGCGGAAGACGACATTGCAGGCGTCCTCGAACGAAAGCTTTTTGCCGAGCCACTGTTTCGCATCCGCAGCCTGTGCACCGACCACTTTTTTGGTCAACAACACAAAAAGTTCCTGCTGCTCCCTGGCCGGGAGTTCCTCGATTTGCTGCATGATTTCTGTGGCACTCATGGCATCAAATTAGCCGTATTTCTTCGAATCATCAAGGGGCTAACTCACGCCAGCTTGGGCGTGAGCTGGCCGGCGGGCTTGGCCGGGAAGGTTTCCATTTCGGGATGGAAATGTTCCAGTTCCTCGCCCTTGCGCACCAGCCGCGCGCTGTTGAAGATCACGATGAGCGAACCGACATTATGCAGCAACGCCCCGACAATCGGGCCGAAGATGCCGAAGGACGCCGCGCTCAAACCAACGATGATGAAAAACACGCCGAACATGAAATTCTGGTTGATGACGGCGCGCGTGCTGCGCGAGAGTTTCACAAGGAACGGCAACCGGCGCAGGTCGTTGTTCATGAGCGCGATGGTGGCGCTGTGGATGGCGACTTCGCTGCCCGCCGCGCCCATCGCGATGCTGATGTCGCCGGCCGCCAGTGCGGGCGCGTCGTTCACGCCGTCCCCGACGACCGCAACCTTGTAGCCTTTTGCCTTCACGGCATGGACGAAATCCACTTTATCCTGCGGCAGGCAATCGCCCCTGGCCTCTTCGCAGGCGATTTCCGCCGCGACCCGCGTAGCCACCGGCTGGCGGTCGCCAGATACCATCGCGATGCGGCGCACACCGGCTGCCTTCAGTTCAGCCAACGCCTCCTTCGCCTCGCTGCGGGTCTTGTCCTGCATGCCGACCCAACCGACGCATACGCCGTTGCGCGCGACGAAAATTAAGCTCCAGCCCTCGGCGTCGTTCACGTCCACGGATTTTTCAAATGCGCCATCAATGCCGTTGTCCTTGAGCCACTTCGCGCGACCAACCAAAACTTTTGCGCCGTTGATTTCGGCCTTCACTCCGCGGCCGGGGGTTTCGGCAAAATCCTTCGGTTCGGCGAGCGGCACGCCGGCTTCGGCGGCGAGATTGGCGAGCGCCTTGGCAGTCGGATGGTTGCTGTATTTTTCGGCGGACGCCGCGAGCAGCAGCAACTCGGCGGGTTTCACCTCGCCCAGCGGCGCGAGGCGGCTGACGGCGAGCAGGCCGGTCGTGAGCGTGCCGGTTTTGTCAAAGATGAAGGCATTGATCTTCGCGGCGGTTTCGATATCCGCGACGTTCTTGATGAGGATGCCCAAACGGGCGGCGGCGGACAACGCGGCGACCATCGCGGTTGGCGTCGCGAGAATGAACGCGCAAGGGCAGGAGACGACGAACACCGTGATGACGCGGTTCAGGTCGTGGGTGAACGCCCAGACGACCGCGCCGATCACCAGCACGAGCGGGGTGTAGAAACCCATGTATTGATCCACGATTTTCTGGATGGGCAGCTTCGTTTTTTCGGCGGCGATGATGAGTTCGCGTACGCGGCCGATCGTGGTGTCGGTGCCCGCGCGGGAAACCTTGATTTCCAGCACGCCGGTGAGATTTTGGGTGCCGGCAAACACTTCGTCGCCCAGGCTTTTTTCCGCCGGCAACGATTCGCCGGTGATGGTGGCCTGATTGAACGAGCCCTGGCCGCTGACGATAAGGCCGTCCGCCGCCACATTGTCGCCGGGGCGGATACGGATGACGTCGCCGACGCTCAATGCGCTCGCCGGAACCTCTTCTTCCGTGCCATCACCCTTAATCCGGCGCGCTTTCGTGGGCGTGATCCGGATAAGCGATTCGATGGAATTGCGCGCGCCCTCGGCGGTGCGGGATTCAATGAGTTCGCCGGTGAGCATAAAAAAGGCGACGACGCCGGCGGTCTCGTAATTGCCGGAGGCGAACGCCGCAAGCACGGCGATGGCGACGAGTTCATTGATGCTCAGGCGACCAACGCGCAAATCCTTCACGGCGGTGACGACAATGGGGTAGATCAGGATGAGTGCGCCGATCGCGGCGCTGACGCTGGCGAGCGTGGTGCCGGCCTCAAAAAACCAGTCCACGATGAAGGCGTTTAAAACGAGAACGACGCCGAGGACGGCCTGCCAGAGTTGAACGACGGAATGTTCGTGGTCGTGCCCGCAGCCGCAGTTCGGGCCGTGGTCATGATCGTCATGGCTTAAAAGAGATGTGACCTGCATACGAAATTTATGATTTACGATTTATGATTTACGATTTCAAAAATGGTTCAACCGGTTTTTCAGTTTAGCACAAATCCAGCCGGCCCGCTAAAAAATGGTTTAACTTCCATGTTCCACGTTCTCCGATTGAGCGTCGTGTCCATTTGTTATCACCGCTGATTCGGTTCTTGTGGTTCACGGTTCAACTGGAGGCGCAATTCGCGCGGCTGGCCGTCGGCGCGCTGCGGCAGATAGATTTTATCTTGCACGTTGGTCAGCACCACGGACATGGCCTTGGCCAGTTCCAATTCTTCGTAAAGCCGCGGATTGCCCTGAAATTGCGCCAAAATATTGGTGAAGGAGCCGGCCTCGGAGCGGACGGACTGGACGAAATTGTTGCGGGCGGTCTCGGCGGTATTGGTGACGGAGTAGGCCCGCGCGGTGGCGTTGTTGAGGATACGTTCCGCATCGGCGCGGGCGTCAGTGACGACTTTCTCGCGGTTCTGGCGGGCGGAAGTGACCTGCGCGAAAACATCCGCCAACTGGCGGGGTGCGACGCTACGGACTTCGACGAGATCAATGGCCACGCCGAGATGTTCGGCATCAGCCAGGTCGGTGATGCGGCGTTGGATGGCGGCGTGGTATTCGCCGCCGCTGTCGGTGAGGATGTCATCCACATTGAAACGGGCGGCCGTACCAACGACGGCTTCATTGGCGGCGTTAAGCAAAGCGTTGGAGACGCCCTCAAGGTTGAATTCGTGGTTTGTGCCGGCACCGAAATCGAAGATCGCTGCGCGCGGGTCATCAATATGATAGGTCACGGTGGCACGGGAATGGACGATGTTGCGATCAGCGGTGATGACGCTGCCATCGATCGCGGGATTCAATGTGCCGCTGCCAGGCGGTTCAGTGCCGGCGACTTCCTGTTCGGGGGTGACGTAATACCAGCCGACGGTCGAGCGCACCTGCAGATTGCCGGTGGGGGTCACGGGGATTTTGACGACTTCATCCACGGGCTGCGGCCAGGCCCAATGCAGGCCGGCACCGAGCAAAAGATTCGTGCCCTGGACGACGGGTTTGCCGAAGCGCAGCACAATGGCCTTTTCCTGGGGGCCGACGGTGAAAATGCCGGAAACGAGGATGACGACGACAAGCGCGGCCATCGCGAGCTTGACGATGAAAAAGCTGCTGCGCAATGCCTCGGACAAAGCCTGTGAACCGGCATCGTGCAAGTCCGGAGCGCCAGCCGTCGCTTCGCTATGGCCCGGCGAGCCAGCTTTCTCTTCGCTATGGCCGGGCTGGTGCGTGTGGTGGTGATGTTCGTGATCGCTCATGGCGCGGCAAATATCATTGAGTGGGGCTGCTGTTCGCGGCGGGCAGGTTGCGGAACAGGTCGAACGGCGGGGTGCGTTCGTCAAAGATCAAGGTCGCTTTCTGATTCAGCGAACTTTTCATCGCCTCAAGCTGCAACAGGAAGATGGCGAGGTCCGGGTTTTGCTGGAACACGGGGAGGGTCTTGGCGGCTTCGGCGTTGCCTTCGCCTTCGATGCGCTTGGCGGTGGCCTCGGCGTTGTTGAGCAGGTCGGCGGCCTGGCGTTCCGCGCTGGACTTGATCATGGCGGCTTGCCGGTCGCCATCAGATTGCGCCTTGGTGATGTACTGGTTGCGTTCGGCCTTCATGCGTTCAAAAACGGAATCAGTGACTTTCTCGGGAAGGGCGATTTTTTTGAAGCCAAGGAATTCAACTTTGATGCCGTAATCATGTTCGTCCAGCTGGCGCTGCACCCCGGCCTGGATGTTTTGTTCGATCTGCTCGAACCGGAATTGAGCGGGATCGGTGGTCACCAGGTTCGCGAGGCTGTTGCTGCCGAAGGCCTGCAATTTGGCAGTGCGCAGCATGCCTTCAAGCTGCCTTTGCGCGGCCTCGATGGAACCACCCTGAAATTTCGGATAAAACGCCTTCGCATCCGAGATGCGCCAGCCGATGTAAACGCTCGCGAGCACCAAGGAATGATCGGCGAGGTAGCATTCGCTGAACTTGTCCTCGAACGTCTGGACGCGTTGGTCAAAACGGTAAAGATTCTGCACGGGCCACGGCCATTTGAAATACAAGCCCGGTTCGTTCTTGGTATCGGTCGGCTTGCCGAAGGTCGCAACGACGACGACTTCGGACTGGCGCACCTGGAAGGTGAACAGCAACAGCGCAAAAATCACCAGCAGCAGGGCGGCGATGGCGATGGTAACGGCATTCTTTTTCATGGCGTAGTATTAGTCATAATCAGGTTACCGAGATCGGCGCGCACCTTGTCTTCGAGGTCGAAGATGACGACGTCCGACGTGTTCGTGACGAGTAAAACGTATTTGCGCGCGCCGGCCGTGGCTTCCGCGAACGCCTGCAAATACTGGCGCTGGCGGTAAACGGAAGGCGCGGCTTCAAAGGCGGGAATCTGGTTGGTGAACGCCGCCGCGCGGGCGAACGCCTGCGTCTGGGCGCGGATGCGCGCGGCGTCAGCGAGGTTGGTAAGCGAGTAGGCCGTGGCCTCGGCAGCATAGTTGGTCGCGATGGCGGCGGATTGGGCGTTCAAAATCGTAGTGTTGGTTTTCTCCTCCGCGCTGACGACCTGTTCGTAGGTCGCGGCCAGATCCTTTTCCGTGGGCGGATGGATGTCCTGCAGACCGACGAAGATGATTTTGACCCCGAGGTTGCGCGCATCGGCGGCACTTTGGATTTTTTCCCGCAACGTATCCGCAGCGGCAAGGCGGCCATACGAAAGCAGGTCGTTCATGTCGCTGCCGGCGAGGTAGTGCACCACTTCGCGGGTGGCGAGATTTTGGAGCAATTCATCCGGGGTGGCGTTCTGGTAAATCCAGTTGGTGACGTTGACGATCTGAAACTGCACCGGAATGCTGACGGAGATCAGCCCGACGGGCTGGGCGTTGGTATCGGTATCGGACGGCACCACCGTGCGATTGCCGACCAGAAAATTGTCTTCCTTGGAATGCGCCACCGTCCACAGGACAATGGGCGAATCGTTTTTTTCATCCGGCGTGTACCCGACAGCGAACGACTGGATCTGGTCGGTGCGGAAGCGGTAGGCCTTGTCGATCGGCCACGGCAATTTCATATGCGCGCCGGGGCCGAAGACCGCCGCCGGTTTGCCGCAATGTTCGAGCACCACCTGCTCGCCCGCATTTACGAAAACGAACATCGTCGAGACAATGAGCACGGTGATTTGAACCAGCAAAAAGGCGGGGAGGTTTTTTTGGAGCGCCTGAAAGATCCACGTCTCGGACACCTTGAACCCGAATTGGTAATCGAGCGTCTGCGCGGCGGTGGTGAACAGGCTTTCCGGCTGGGCGAGCAGCCCGGCCACGCGGCTGTCGTAGAGCGGGCGGGCAATTTTTCCCTTCACGCGCGGACGGTAGATCTCCAGCAGCAACGTCAATATGTTTTCAAACGCAAGCAGGCCGAGCAGCACGCACAAAACGCGCGCCATCCAGAAATCCGCGTGCACATGTTTGGCCTCGACGCCGGCGATGCCGAGCGCCGCGACGGCGCAGACATAGGCGGCGGCGAGCAGAAAGCCCGCGCCGGGCTGGAGCAGGCGGTTTTTTTCGAGCCGGGCGATGGTCACGGAAAAGCGCCCGAACAGGAACAGCACGAGGGCAAAAATGGCGAAAAGGGACAGTGACGCGGTGGCCTTGGAATCGATGACGGTGACCGGATATTTGGCGCTGAGACGCCACAGCACCCAGACCGCCATGCCCTCGATCAACAGCAGGAGGACGGCAAACGCGGGCACGATGAATTTTTCGAACTGCTCCCGGGCGTTGCGGGCGGGAAAGCTGCCGGAATCCTTCGCTTCAAACAGCGACGTGCCGCGGCTGCGGGCGAGTTCATCGAGTTCCAGCTTTTCGTTGCGCTCGTTTTCCTCGAGACGCATCTGGAACCAGCTCACGAATGTCACCAGCGCGCCGATCAGCAGGAAAGCCGAGGCGGCGAAACCGGCGAGCGATTGCACGAGGGTGGCAGCGGCGACGGCGGCGACGAGCATCAGCCCGGCGACGACGAGGTTCACCAATCCGTTTTTCTGCGTATTTCTTTCCATTGCAAATTCATGCTCATCCTCCTCCTCTGGCTCATCCTCAATTTTGAACCATGAGGATGACGATGAGGATGAGGATGATTTTTTAATCAGCTCAATTCACGTTCTTCAAACAGCGCCGCACCGAGCGCGAGCGCCGCGCCGGCGTAACAGACCGCATAGGCGAACGCCTTGCCGACGTAATCCCAATGAAACGTGCTTTTGCCCGAGTCAATGGCGTCGGCGAGCCAAAAAAGTTGCCAGTTTGGAACGACACTGTAAAGCGCCGACGCCCACCAACCGCCCCGGGCGGCATGCTGGCCGAAAAAATAATCGGACATCAGGCCGAGCAGGAAGATGGCGGTGCAGATCGAAAGCGTGGCGATCATGTCCAGCCGGGTCGAGCACGCAAGCGCGATGGCGGCCAGCACCCAGAGGGCGAAAAGGATCAGGATGCCGGCGGGCAACAGGTTCCAGTTCACCACCGCCTGCGTGCCCATGCTTTCCATTTGCCGCGTGAAATTGAAAATGAGGAACGCGGCGACGGTCGTGAAAATCGCCACGCCAAAAACAGCGTTGCTGACGAACGGCCGGCGCAAAAAGAAATTTCCAAAGCCCGCCAACGCGTAGGCCAGCGCAATGCCGCCGCCGAAAATGCTCACGGCGGCGATGTCCGTCTTGCCGTAGGCATCAAACGCCATGCGGCTGGCCACGAGCACCCCGACCATGTTCACATAGGTGAGCAGCGTGAGCGCGAGCGCCAGACCGGTAAATTTGGCGAGCAGAAATTGCGTCCGGCCCACGGGCTTGGACAAGACGGCCAGCGCGGTGCCGCTGCGGATCTCGCGGGCGAGGGAATTTGACGCGCTCAAGACCGCCCCGAAAAGGCCGGCGAGGAGCATCACCGCCAGCACGGAGTTTTCCACCAGCTTCGGCTCGTCGCCAAAGGCAAAGTAATAGGGCACGGCCAAAAAAATCTCGAACGCGACCGAAGCGGTCATAAGCAGCAAAAAAATCGGCTGCCGGACCAGCTCCATGAAGGCGTTGACCGTTATGTTCAGGAACTGACGCATCTACAGTTTTGTGATTTTACGCGTCCGCCGCAAAATTGCCAGTGGTTATTCGGTCGTGGAACGAAAAATCTTCAGGTTTACCAAGAATGGAGTGATTAACTCCCGTTTTCGTTCAAAAGTAAACGGCGGCAGGAGGTTCCGGCCGCCGTTGATGTTCAAATCCTCATTTCACGCCGGCGAGATAGCCGAAGCGGCTTTTGAACTGTTCCGGGGTCATCTGGATGACGGTGGCCAATTTTGCCAATTGTTTCGCGTCGTCAAAATCTTCGCGCTCGAGACGGATCATGTAGGCTTGTGCGCATTCGAACGCCTCGCCGTCCACGTTGACCTTGCGGTTTTGCATGCGACCAGTTTTCTGGTCGAGCATTTTATCAAATGGCAGTGGAATCATTTTGCCGTCCACAAAACTGATGATGGCGCCGTACTTCTCGGATTCAGGGGACAGCAGGAATTTTACCGCGCCGTAGCCGAGGTCGCGGGTATATTCGGCGTCGAACGGAATCGGATCGGCACAGCGCAGCTCGTATCCGAGGTCTTTATCGATAAACGTCATCTTAATCCCCAGTTTTTCCAAGCGAATTGACAAGAGTTCCTTCATTAAGCGCCCGAATTCGATTTCCCCTAAACGCAAATGGCCATGGTCATCGCGGATTACCTTGCCGAAACGCTCAAGCTGGCCGTCCGGCAGCGCGGCGACCAGACCGTGTTCACCAAGCGATTCAATCAAGCCTTCGGCGAGAACCACAAGACCGTAACTCGAACCGGCGGCTTTGCGCTTGATGATGGAGCCAATAATGAGGTCGCAGACTTCATCCACGGTGACCGGACGTCCCCGGAATTCCTCCGAGATGATGGAAAGGGTCGCCGCCGCCGCCTTGCCGATGCCGAGTGCGAGATGTCCGGCCGCCCGTCCCATGCTGATGATGATATACCAGCGGGAGGTGGTGCGCGCGTCTTCCATGAGGTTGCGGACGATTTGCACGCCGTAATGCCGTGCGGTTTCGTAGCCGAAGGTGGGGGTGGAGCCGGGCAGGGGCAGGTCGTTGTCAATGGTCTTGGGCACATGCGCGACCTTGATCTTTCCGCCGCTGCGCTTGGCGACATGGCTGGCCGAGAACGCGGTGTCATCGCCCCCGATGCTCACCAGCGCGGTGATGCCGAGTTTTTCGAACACGGTGAAAATATTCTGCATCATCGTCTCGGACTTCGTGGGGTTGGTGCGCGCGGTGCCGAGGATGGAGCCGCCCTTGCTGTGGATGTCCTTCACGTCGCGGATGGACAAGGGCTTGATCTGGGTCTCGTCGCCCGCCGCGATATGCTTGAAGCCATCGCGGAAGCCGATGACTTCATAGCCCTGGTTGATGCCTTCGATGGTGGCCGCCGCGATGACACCGTTCAGGCCGGGGGCGGGGCCGCCGCCGACCAGGATTCCCAGACGTCCTTTTGTGCTCATAATAAAATTGTTTGGAGACGGACCGTTCCGCCAGTCTGCGCAGAAAAAATGGCAGAATTCAATTCCATTCTTATCGCGCTGCGGACACAATTTGGAGCTCATGCAACGCGCCGTGTTTCTCGACCGCGATGGCACGCTCATCGTGGAAAAAAACTACCTGCACCGACCGGAAGATGTTCACATTTTCCCCGGCGCGAGCGGGGCGTTGAAGAAATTGGTTGATGCGGGTTATAAACTTTTTATCGTCACCAACCAGTCCGGCATCGGGCGCGGGTATTTCACGATGGCCGACGCGGAAGCCGTGAACCGCCATCTAGAGAGCGAATTTACGCGCGACGGCGTGCGTTTTGAAAAGATTTATATCGCGCCCGAGGCGCCCGACCAGCCGAGCCGCGGGCGCAAGCCCTCGCCACAATTTTTATTCGACGCGCGGGATGAATTTGGTTTGGACCTCGCCGGAAGCTTCATGGTGGGAGACAAGTTGATCGACCTCGAGTGCGGCTGGAACGCCGGAGTGAGGAAAAGCATCCTGGTCCGCACCGGTTACGGCGTGGAATTTGAACGCGACGAGCCGGAACAGATTTCGCGCGCCGCGGTGGTGGATGGACTGGCGGAAATGGCGGATTGGATCCTTACCCAATCAAAAATTCAAAATTAAAAATTTCAAATGTGCGGCATCATTGGTTACACCGGCAAAAAATCAGCTTCGCCCATCCTGCTCGAGGGCTTGCGTCGTTTGGAATATCGCGGTTACGACAGCGCGGGCGTGGCGGTCCTGGAAAGTGGGCGGCTCGCCGTCCGCAAAAAAATTGGCAAGATTGACAATGGTATCGCGCGACTGCTTAAAGCCGAGCCGGTGGACGGCCATCTCGGCATCGCGCATACGCGCTGGGCCACGCACGGCGCGCCGGCGGATAAAAATTCACATCCCCATCTCGACGCCTCGGGAAAAATCGCCGTGGTGCACAATGGCGTCATCGAAAACTACGAATCGCTGAAGCAAAAGCTCCTCGCGGCCGGGCATAAATTCAAATCGGACACCGACACGGAAGTTCTGGCGCACTTGATCGGGGAGCGTTATCAACGCCGTAGCAGCCGAGGTAACGGGGCTCAAACTAGAAAAAAGTTAGAGCCTCCTCACGTCGGCTGCTACGAGGCAGAGGTTTTGACGCAAGCTGTGTCCGAGGCGTTGCGTGAAGTCATCGGCACCTATGGCCTGGCCGTGATTTGCGCGGATTTTCCAGATTTGATCGTCGGCGCGCGGCGCGGGTCGCCGCTGATCATCGGCATCGGCAAGGGTGAACATTTTGTGGCGAGCGATGCCAACGCCATTGTCGCGCACACGAAAAAGGTTGTATATCTCAATGACTACGACGTGGCGGCCATCACGCCGGAACGTTTTGCGGTCACCAACCTCGGCGCGGACACGGCGAACGTGCAGATCAGCAACCTGGAGTTTTCGCATGAGGACGTCGGGCGTGGAAAGTTCGCGCATTTCATGCTCAAGGAAATTTATGAGCAGCCGCAGACCGTGTTGAACGCGTTGCGCGGACGCGTCGATTTTGAAGGGGCGACGGCGAAGTTCGGCGGTTTGAACATGACCGCGGCCGAGCTGCGGCAGATCGACCGCATTGTCATCGCCGCGAGCGGCACGAGCTGGCATGCGGCGCTGGTGGGCGAGTATTTGATCGAGGAACTGGCACAGCTTCCGGTCGAGGTGGAGTTTGCGCATGAGTTTTGTTACCGGAACTGTCCGCTGGAGAAAAACACCGTGCTGCTGGTGCTCTCGCAGTCCGGCGAGACGGCGGATACGCTGGCGGCGTTGCGCGAGGCGAAGCGGCGCGGGCATCGCGCGCTGGCCGTCGTGAACGTCGTCGGCAGCACCATAGCGCGCGAGGCGGACGGCGGCATCTATATGCACGCGGGGCCGGAGATCGGCGTGGCCTCGACGAAGGCGTTTGTTTCGACGATCACCGTTCTGACCCTGCTGGCGATCCATCTGGGCCGGTTGCGCCAGCTATCGGCGGGCCGCGCGACGGAAATTTTGCGGGCGCTGGAAAAATTGCCGGGACAGATTGAAAAAATTCTTTCGCAAAGCGAGGCCTTGAAAAAAATCGCGAGGAAATTTTCCCGGGCCGAGGATTTCTTTTTTCTCGGCCGGGGTTATTCATTTCCCATCGCGCTCGAGGGGGCGCTGAAATTGAAGGAGATCTCCTACATCCACGCGGAAGGTTATTCGGCGGCGGAAATGAAGCACGGGCCGATCGCATTGATCGATAAAAAGACGCCGACGATGTTCCTGGTGCCGGCCGATGCCATGCGCGAGAAAACCCTGGCGAATCTGGCGATGATCCGCGCGCGCAAAGGACCGGTCATCGCACTGGCGACGGAAGGCGACCGCGACATCAAAAGAATGGCGGACGAGGTGATTTTCATCCCGAAGACGTTGGATTTACTGAATCCCATTTTGGCAAGCGTGCCGTTGCAAATGTTTGCATATTGCATTGCCGTGGCGCGTGGTTGTGACGTGGACAAACCGCGTAATCTGGCTAAAAGTGTGACAGTCCAATGAGAATAAGCCGCAAAAACGGGTTGCGGACAGGCAAATTTGGTGTAGTGTGACTAGAATTGGGACGGATTCCTCATAACATTGATGGCACCCGTCCTGCTGGTCTTCCGACTTCTTGGAAGAACCTATATTTAATTTTGATTTGAGAAACGTATTTGATGAAAAGCATGCGTGTGTGTTATGGCGCGGGGATAATTTTGTGCCTGCTGGGTGCGGCTGTGACCGTGGCTGGCCAACCGGTCTTTACCAACCTGCATGCGTTCGTTTCCGGCAGCACGAGCGACGGGGCCGATCCCAACGCATTGGTTTCTGATGGCAATCTCCTTTGGGGCACGACCGCAGTGGGTGGCCAGCAAAACGACGGCATGATTTATTCCATCGCGACGAATGGCGCGAATTTCACGCCGGTTTATAACTTTTCCGGCGCCGCTGATGGCGTAGAGCCGAACGAACTATTGCTGGCTGGCGGAACCTTTTTTGGCACCACGTTTCATGCTGATAGCGGCAGCGAGCCGGGAGCGGTATACCGTTTTGACACGAATACGGCCACTTTGACGGTGTTGCACACTTTTACCAATTCGCCCGACGGGGCCTATTCTTACGCCGGACTCATCCTTTCAGGGGCCACGCTGTATGGGACGACGGGAAGCGGCGGCACGAACGGATTCGGCACGGTTTTCAAAATGGCGACCAACGGTGCGAATTATACTTTGCTGCACCAATTTTCCAACGGCGCGGATGGCGGAGTTCCCCGTGGAAGGCTGTTATTAACAGGCAACAGGCTTTACGGCACGGCCAGCACCGGCGGCACCAACAGCTTTGGCACCGTGTTCAGCATGGATACGAATGGCAACAATTTTTCGACGCTATACAGTTTTTCCAATTCCCCAAGCGCCACCACGCCCTATGTCGGGCTGACGTCCGATGGCGCGGGATTGTTATACGGGGCGAGCATCAGCGGCGGCAGCAGCAATCTGGGAACGATTTTTTCCATCGGGACGAATGGCGGTTTCACCATCCTCCACACTTTCACGAATAATGAAGCCCTCTCGCCGCAAGGCCAGTTGCTATTTAGTAACGGCGTGCTTTTTGGCAACGCCCTGGCCGGCGGCACGGGCGGCGGCGGGGTGACGTTTGAGCTCGCGACCAACGGCGCGAACTTTTTTACCCTATACAATTTTACAAACACCACCACCGGCGAAAATCCGATCGGGTCGATGGTTTTGCAAAACAACGATTTGTTTGGCGTGACCTACACCTCCGGGCCGAACGGCGCCGGCACGGTCTTTGGCCTGCAATTGACACCGTTCATCACCCAGCAACCGCAGCCTCAAAACGTATCGGTCGATGGTTCGGTGACAATGACCGGCGGCGGCGGGGGTTTGGGCACATTGGGCTATCAATGGTATACGAACGGAGCGCCGGTGCCGGGGGCGACCGGGGCCACTCTTTTCTACAGCAGCGTGACGACTAATCAGGCGGGTAATTACACGTTGGTGGTGACGAATTTTGCCGGGAGCGTCACGAGCAATCCCGCCTTATTGACGGTTTCAGTCAATCCTTTACCAAACATCACCGCGCAGCCCCAAAGTCAGACGGTGACCAATGGCGGCACGGCGAATTTCTCCGTCACGGCGGTCAACGGCTCGTTGACCTATCAATGGTATTACAATACCAACACGCTTCTGGGCGGTCAAACGGGCAGCACCTTGATCATCCCTTCAGTCGCGCCCGGTAATGCGGGCGCTTATACCGTGGTCGTCGCGAACAATAGCGGCACGACCACAAGCGCGCCGGCCATCCTGACGGTATCGGTTCCGCCTTTGCCTCAAATCACCGGGCAGCCCCAAAGCCAGACGGTGACCAATGGCGGCACGGCAAATTTCTCCGTTACGGCGGTCAATGGCTCGTTGACCTATCAATGGTACTACAATACGAACACGCTTTTGGGCGGCCAAACGGGCAGCACCCTGAGCATTCCTTCAGTCGCGCCCGGTAATGCGGGCGCTTATACCGTGGTCGTCGCGAACAATAGCGGCACGACCACGAGCGCGCCGGCCATTTTGACGGTATCTATTCCTTCTGTGCCTAATATTACCTCGCAGCCTCAAAGCGAGACGGTGTCGAACGGTGTAACTGCAAGTTTCTCCGTTACCGCGGTCAACGGCTCATTGACCTATCAGTGGTACTACAATACGAACACGCTTTTGGGCGGCCAGACGGGCAGCACCCTGGCCATCCCCGCCGTCACCTCGAGTAATGCCGGCGCTTACACCGTGGTGGTCGCGAACGATGTGGGCGCCGCCACGAGCAGTCCCGCAATCCTTACGGTGGTACAGGTTTCCCCATTCATCACCAATCAGCCGCAGAGTCAAATCATCTCGAACGGCAACAACGTGACTTTCTCGGTGGGTGCCATCGGCCAGGGGCCGCTGTATTATCAGTGGTATTCCAATTCCGTAAATACGGCCATTGGTCCGGCCCTGGCGAAGATGACGAACGCCACCTTGTCCTTTACGGGTGTGGTTGCCTCAAGGTATAACGGCAAGTTCTTTAGTGTGGTCGTGTCGAATTCTTTTGGGACCGCCACCAGCACTCCGGCCATGCTCTCCGTGGTGTTCGCGCCGGTGATCACGACCAATCCGATGCCAACAACCGTTATCGTCAGTAATCTGGCCAGTTTTTCAGTGGCTGTCCTGGGGGTCAATCCTACGTACAAGTGGTATTCCAATTCCGTCAATACCGCGATCGGCAAACAAATCACCGGTGCCACCAGTAGTACTTACTCGTTCACAGCCACCACGAATTTGAACAATCTTTACTATTCAGTGGTGGTCAACAATGGCAATGGCAGCGCCACGAGCAGCCCGCCCGCACAGCTCACGGTCATCACTGCGCCGGTCATTCTCACGAACCCGTTGCCGGCGACCGTGAGTTCCGGCGGCGCGACAAATTTCACCGTGTCCGCCATTGGCGCGATTACGTTAAAGTACCAATGGTATCTCAATACCAACACGTTGTTACTGGCCCAGACCAACAGCACGCTGCTCATCACCAATGCCAGCAACGTGCAGGCCGGCTATTATTCCGTCATCATCACGAATACCTACGGCCGCGCCACCAGCAGCCCGGCGTTGCTCACGATCAGCGGCGGTCTGCCGGTCATCACGTTACAGCCGCTGGGCGTTTCCATCCCCATCGGCAGTTCGGTGACATTTATCTCATCGGCGACCGGTCCCGGCACGCTCGGTTATGAGTGGCTTTACAACACGAACACGCTCATCGGCGGTGCGAATGCGACGAATCTCGCCATCGTGGGCGCCAACCAGCCCGGCTATTACGCGATGGTGGCGACGAATAATTTCGGCGCGGCCACGAGCAGCCCCGCATTGCTGACGTTGACCGGACAGGCCACGCTGTTGTCCTCGGCATTCGATCCTGCGAGCGGAAGTTATTTGTTCAACTATCTGAACCTCGCCGGCAGTACGAACCGCCTGTGGGCAACGACCAATCTTGGCGATCCGAATGCCTGGCAGGCCATCGCCACGAATATCATGGCAACGAATGGCACCTGGAATTTCATCGATCCGGACACCGCGAAGACCAATGCCGAACGGTTCTACCGTTTCTCAACACCCTGATGGCCGAAGAGAAGGCTGAATGAAGAAAAAATCAGCTTTGCGTCGGCTCCGGATTGGCGGGCGGTGTTTCTGAAGTCTGATTTTTGACTTCTTCATTCAACTGAAGTTGTTCCGGCGGGACGGTGGCCAGGCCGGCGTCCGCCGTGACGGGGGCGACCGGTTTTTCAACCGGAATCCGCCGCAATTCATCCGCCGCCGGCAAATCTTCGAGGCCGCGCAAACCGAAGTATTCCAGAAATAACGGCGTGGTGCTGTAAAGGGCCGGACGACCGACCACTTCCGCGCGGCCGCTCTGTTCCACGAGGCTGCGTTCGAGCAAGGTCTGCATCGTGCCGTCCACGTTCACACCGCGCACCTGTTCAACTTCCGCGCGGGTGATGGGCTGGCGATAGGCGATGATGGCGAGCGTTTCCAGCGCGGCCTGGGAGAGGCGCGACGGGCGGTTTTTCACGCCGACCAGCGCCCTGAGCCACGGTGAAAATTCCGGCTGGGTGACGAACTGCCACGCGCCGGCCACGCAGACGAGACGATAGCTGCGGGCGGCGGCTTCATGCTCCTTCGCGAGTTCTTCCAGGGCGGCGGAAAGGTCGTCTTCCTTGATCTTTTTGAACGGCTTCGCGGTTTCATCCGCGTCCTCGACGGTGGCGGCATTCACAAAGAGTTCGCGCAGCTCCTTCACGCTCATCGGGCGTTGCGCGGAGAACAAAAGCGATTCCAGAATATGTTTCGGTTCCATCTTTAAAAATTATTTTTGCTCGGCTTCGTCTTCTTCTTCGTCGTCGTCATCATCATCATCGTCCTCGTCCTCGTCCTCGTCCTCATCTTCTTCTTCTTCAGACCCGGCCTCTGGAGATTCGGTTGTTTCTTCTGCGAGGACTGGTTCGGATGGTTCGGCGGTGGAATTTTTTGGCGATTCGATTTCTTCTGCGGGGGCCATGGTTTCTTCCGCCGGTGGCGGCGCGAGTGCGACGGGCTTGGAAATTTCAATTTCCGCGAACGGCTCGGGCTGCAGGCACGCGAGCTGTTTCATGCGGATGAGTTCCAGCAACGCGAGGAAGGTGCAGACAATTTCCGCACGATTGGCCGCCTGCTCGAACAGTTGTGAAAATTTTACCGAGCCGCGTTCGGTGATAAGGTTGCGGACGAACTCGATCTTTTCGCTGACCGTCCATTTGTCCTCGTAAATCTCGCGGGTGCCGGCTTCCCTGGCGGCGAAACGTTTGAGGATGCCGTTGACGGCGTTCAGCAGTTCAAAGATGCCGACCTCGGGTTTCGCGGGGGCGGCCTCGGATTCGAATTCAATCTTGCCCGGCACGCGCGGATAGATGTTTTCCTGCCGTTCCTCCAAGGTCTGCAACTGGGCGGCGGCATCCTTGAATTTTTTGTATTCGACGAGCTGGCGGATAAGCTCGAAGCGCGGGTCTTCCCCCTCGTCCTCCTCCTCGACGGCGACCTGCTGGTCCTTGGGCAGCAGTTCGCGGCTCTTGATGTACATGAGCGTGGAGGCCATCACGAGAAATTCGCCGGCGACTTCCAGGTCAAACTGCCGCATCAAATCCACATATTCGATGAACTGCGAGGCGAGCTTGGTGAGGTTGACCTCATAGATGTCCACCTCCTCCTTCTTGATGAGATAAAGGAGCAGGTCGAGCGGGCCTTCAAAGACCTCGAACTGGACTTTGTATTCGGACATGAACGAAAAATTTTAGAATGCGCGGGACGATTTAGCAATGCCACAACCGGCCATGACACCAGAATGTGACGAAAATTTCGTTGTCGGCGGCGGGTGAATTTAGTTAAATTTCGTGCCAGCTCTGCCGATTGATTTTAGAAGCGGATTCGTTTTAATAATATGTTCGTTTAAACGTATGCTCGAAACATTTTTGATGTGGCCGGCCGCAGGTTTTGCCGCCGGCATCGTGTTTGCCTCGTTTTTTGAATGGACGTTGCACAAGTATTTCATGCACCGGCCGTTTTTCGGCTTCAAATACCCGTTCATGGCGCACGCCGTGGTGCATCATCACGTCTTCAAGTCCGACCACACCTATCATCTCATCCACGAGCATGATAAAAAGACCATCCCCATGGCGTGGTGGAACGGCCCGGCGATTATCGCCGTGGGCATGATACCCGTGCTGGGGCTGGCGTGGGGTTCGCATCGCTGGGACGCCTCGATCGGCACATTGATGGCCTTCATCACCTATTTTTGCGCCTACGAATACATGCACTGGTGCATGCACCTGCCGAAGGCGCGCCGCGTGGAAAAATCCTGGGTCTTTTACCGCCTGAACGGCCATCACCTTTTGCACCACCGCTACATGCACAAAAATTTCAACGTCGTCCTGCCCTTCGCCGACCTCTGCCTCGGCACGTTGCTGCTCCGCTCGAACATCCGGTTCCCGCAGGCGCTTGGTCCGGCGGTTCCCAATGTGCAGCCGCACCACGGGATTTCTGCCGGAAAATATTAGCGAGGCGGGGGGCGGCCATCGGTTAATGGCTCGACTCGTCAATTTCTTTGGCGCAAACTACTGGTATGGACGCAGACGAACGCGATATTTACCACTATCTCCAGACCTTTGGGGAGCAGTTCGTCCATGCCAAGGAAATCGCCCGGCGCGCCGCGGGTAAAAAACGTTTCGGCACCGAGCCCGAGTGGGCGCGTGAGCCGCTGAGCCGCATGGCCGACCGCGGCCTGGTGGAAACGGACATGCAGAGCCGCTTCCGTCTCAGGCCGGACAAGGACCACAAGAAAGGCAAATGGATCGCGCCGGACATCAACAAGATCCTTGCGGATGGCGGCGTCCACGTGGAAGGCGCGATCAACATCGAAGAACCCACCGAGTAACGCTGATGCTCGCGGCGCTGCTCACCACTTTCCTTTTCGCCACCTCCGCCATCTGCGGTTACCGCACCGCGCGCCAGATCGGCGGCATCGAGGCCAATTTCTGGCGCATCGCGCTCGCCACCCTCTTTCTGACCATCTGGGCATTCACCTTCGGACATGCTTTCGAGGGCGCGCCCGGCTGGTTCGCCCTCAGCGGTTTCATCGGCATCGGCATCGGCGACTCCGCTTATTTCCAGGCGCTGCCCAAGCTTGGCACCCGGCGGACCATGCTCCTCTGCCAGTGCCTCACCGCGCCGTTCGCCGCACTGATCGAATTTTGCTGGCTGGGTACAAAATTAAATCTCGCGGAAATTTTCTGCATCGCCGTCATCCTCGGCGGCGTCGCCATCGCGCTCAAGCCGGATGACCACATGAAAATATCTACGCGCGACTGGCAGATCGGCATCCTCGGCAGCACCATCGCCGCGCTCTGCACCGCCTTCGGCTCCGTGCTCATCCGCAAGGGGTTTCAAGTCGCGGCGGATAACGGCTTTCATCCCGATGCCGGGACGACCGGTTATCAACGCGTGCTGGGCGGCATTTTGGTCCCCGCGATCGCCTTGCTCGTCTTCAAATGGCGTTCCGCGCACGCGCACGGCGGTTTGCTGGAGGGAAAAACCCTGGCCGTCACGCGCGAAAAATGGGCGCGCATCTGGCCGTGGGTGCTGGCGAACGCGCTCGCCGGCCAGACCCTCGGCGTGACCGCCATGCAATGGGCGCTCAAGACCACGTCAGCCGGCGTGGTGTCCGCCGTCATCGCGATGACCCCCGTGGTGCTGCTGCCCATGACGCGGATCGTGGAAAAGGAAAAAATCCATATCCATTCGTTTGTCGGCGCGGTCATCGCCGTGATGGGAGTCATCGGGCTGACGTTCTGCCGGGTGAAGTGAAATCGCGCCAGCCCCAAACGGTCAGCGGCCCGATTGGTTTTCGCGAACGTAGAAATGTCCAACTGCTATTCCTTCTCCCCAAGGGAGAAGGTTAGGATGAGGGGGAAGGCGACGCTCATTTCAAATCGTGCGGGCCTGGAAATTTGGATGACCATTTCCCCCTCACCCCGGCCCTCTCCCTTGGGGGAGAGGGAGAAACGCTCGCAGCGTTTTGACACTGGCATGCGCCGGGTGGTTCAGGGGTTCAATGCGCGAATTTTTCGGGGAATGCTCACCTCGGTCCAATTGCTGCAGTTTTTCTTAAAATAATGCAGGTCTTACTTTTTCCCGTAAGGAATTTGGTCGAAGGTGAATTCTTTGACCGGTGTGCCGCCGATCAAATGTTCCTGGATGATTCGCTCAAGGACGGTCGGGCTGCAACTGTGATACCACACGCCCTCGGGATAAACGACCGCCACCACGCCTTGTTGACAGGCACGGAGGCAGTTGGCCTTGGAGCGATAAACCGTGGGTTCCGGCCCGTCGAGCCCCAGCTCTTTCAGCCGTTTTTTAAGAAAATCCCACGCGGTCAGGGATTGCTCGCGCGGACAGCATTTGGAATTGTCGGCCACACAGAGAAAAATATGACGGCGCGGTTGCATCTCGATTCACAAGGTGCCTTGAATGTAAGCATCAGGCAAGTCAATCAGGGGAGTAACGGGGGGGATCATCCTCATCCTCATCGTCTGCCTCTTCCTCGGATATCAAAATTTGAGGATGACGATGAGGATGAGGAGGAGAATGATTCTCCGACGACCTAAGACTCCATCCCGGGGTGCAGGCCGAATTGATTTATTTTTTCGCGCAGGGTTATCCGTGAGATGCCCAGCCAGCGCGCGGCTTTGGACTGGTTGCCGTGCGCCTGTTCCAGGGCGCGGCTGATGAGGATGCGTTCGGCGGTTTCGCGCAGGCGCGCGTGGGCATCGGTCAATTCGCCGCGCTGCGCGGCGGCGATCAGCTCGTCCGCACAGGTCTGCAACGATTTTTCCGCTGCGGCCACCGGCAGGTTTATTTTTGCCAGCGCGGTGCGGACGTGCTCGATGCTGATGGTGTAACCCTGCGCGAGCAGCAGCATCTTGCGCGTGGCGTTTTCGAGTTCGCGCACGTTGCCGGGCCAGGGCTGGGACTGTAAAAAATCCACGGCGTCGGGATGGATGGACGGGTTTTCCACGCTGAACTCGGCGGCGTATTTTCGCAGAAAAAAGTTCACAAGGTCGGCGATGTCCTCCTTGCGTTCGCGCAAGGGCGGCAGGTTAATGACCACGACGCTGATGCGGTAAAACAGATCTTCACGGAATTGTTTTTGCTTGATGGCCGCCTCCAGGTCGCGGTGCGTGGCGGCGATGACGCGCACATCCACGGGGATCGTCTCCTTGCTGCCGAGGCGTTGCAGGTTTTTTTCCTGAAGCACGCGCATCAGCTTGACCTGGGTACCGGGCGTCATGTCGCCGATCTCATCGAGAAAAATGGTTCCCTGGTCGGCCTGTTCGAAGCGGCCGATGCGCCGGGATTCCGCGCCGGTGAACGCGCCGCGTTCGTGGCCGAACAGCTCGCTTTCCAGAAGCGTTTCGGGAATAGCCGCGCAATTGATGGCGACGAACGGCGTGCTGACGCGGTCGCTGTGCTGGTAGATGGCGCGGGCGATCAATTCCTTGCCGGTGCCGGTTTCGCCGCGGATGAGGACGCTCACCGGTTTGGCGGCGATGCGGCCGATTTCCTTGTAAACGGACTGCATCGCGCGGCTGTTGCCGATGATGGCATGGTGGCTGGAACCGTTGGCGCCGAGCTGCACCGGCTCGGACATGAGCCGGCTGGCGGCGACGGCCTGCTCGACCAGCTTCAAAAGCTCGGGTATCTCGAACGGTTTCAGCAGATAATCATAGGCGCCGGACTGGGTGGCTTCGATGGCGGTCTCGGTGGTGCCGTGCGCGGTCATCATCAAGATGGGCAGGCGCGGGCGGGCGGCGTGCAGTTCGCGGACGAGTTCGAGCCCGTTGAGGCCCGGCAGCTTCAAGTCGGTGATGACGGCGTCAAAGGGATTTTCTTTGGCGCGATCCAGCCCGGCGTTGCCGGTCTTTTCAACGGAGACTTCATAGCCTTCATCCGCCAGGACCCGGCGCAAGGTGGTGACGATGGCGGAATCGTCCTCGACCAGCAGGATTTTCGCGGGCGGATTCATGATTTGAACTCGGGCAGGACGATGCCGAAGGCGGCTCCGCCCTGGGCAAGGTTTCGATATTGGAGCGCGCCGCCGTGTTTTTCGACGATGCGTGCGGCGATGGGCAGGCCCAGCCCGGTGCCGTAATCCTTGGTCGTGAAAAAAGGATCGAACAAACGCTTCTCCGCCTCGGGAGAAATTCCCCTGCCGGTGTCGCTGATTTCCAGGATCACGGCGCGGATGCTCCGGTCATGGATGAATTTTTCATCGCGTTGCGCCCGCAGGGTCACGGTGCCGTCGCGCCCGACGCTGTCAGCGGCGTTTTGCACGAGGTTGATCAACACTTGTTTGAGCTGTTGCGGGTCGGCGCGGATTTGCGCGGGAACAGTCTCCCCCAGCACGAGCTTGATGCCGGACTTTTCCAATTCCGGTTGCAACAGCGTCAGCACCTCGCGCAACGGTTGTTCGGCCGACATCACGGCGAATTCGGGCTCCGAAGGACGGGCGAAATGCAAAAAGTCCTTCACGATGCGTTCCAGCCGGTTGATTTCGCCGCCGATGACCTCGGCATCGGCGAATTCGGGTGTGCCGCGCTTCAGATGTTTCTGTTGCAGGTAAAGCCAGGCCTTGATGGAGGTGAGCGGGTTGCGGATTTCGTGGGCGATGCCGGCGGCGAGCATGCCGAGGGAGGCCAGCTTTTCCTGCCGTTCGACGAGCTGCCGGCTTTCGACCAGTTGCACCTGCAACGGCGCGATGGTTTCACGATAAACCATGACCGCCACATAAAAAATCACGATCACCAGGGCCAGCAGGCCGGCCAGCATCTCGCCACGCAACAGGTTGAGCGATTTATGATTTTGGCTTTGGATCTGGTCAATAGACTGCTGGTGCGCCTCGGATAATTTAAAGCCGAGATCGAGGATGCGTTTGGATTGTTTTTCCAGGTCGGCCAGATCGACGATCCGCAGCACGGGCTGGCTGGTGCCATGAAGCTTGGTGTTAATCGCGTCCGCAGCGGCGAGATAATTTGGGTAGGTGGCGGTGATGCTGTCGAGAAACGGCTGTTCCTTTTGCGAGGAGAGGATCGGGCGTTGCTGGTTCAGCCAGCGGTCAAGGTCCTGGCTGTCCTTGGAAAAATTCGTCCAGTCCACATCGTCGCGATAGGCCGCATAACGCAGGATCTGGTTGTTCAGCCCGAGAATGGCCTGTTGCAGGTGGTCGGCAATTTGGAAGCTTTCCCATTTTTTGGCCGAAAGCTGTCCTTGCAGGTCGCCTGACCGCCGCCAGGAAATGAGCACGATCCACCCAATCAACGCCGCGAGAAACGCGATCGTTGCGAAAAAGACCACCAATCTGAAAATAGTTCCGGAATTCATGGCGACACCGCACCGCAGCGCGCCCCAAGTGGAGATACATTACACCCTGCACGAAATCGTGCAAATTACAATTCCCCCCGGTGATAGGTTTATTACCAAAAACGGAAAGAAACTTGCCGGTTTTACCCCGCTGCCGAAGCCGATGTTCGATTTTTGCGCGAAAATCGCCATTTCTGATGATGGCACGGTAGGCGCTAAAGGTAGAGGCGTGAGGGAACAACTTGATGGAGACATATAAAATATGAATGCCCAGCTTGATATGACCGCTCCGGCGGCAAAAACCAAGGAGGTGGGGTCGCCGAAAAAGAAAATCATGCTGGTGGATGACGATCCGGCCATCCGCCAGATATTGGTGCGGCTATTGGAAGAAGAGGAATATCTCGTGGTGACAGCCGCCAACGGTGTGGAGGCGCTGACAATGAATGAGGCGACGAATGTTGACCTGGTGCTGTTGGATTTGAACATGCCGGTCAAGGGCGGTTGGGAAACCTTTGAGGAACTCACGCGGACCAATCCGTTGCTGCCGGTCATCTTGGTCACCGCGCGGCCCAACCAGCTTTTTCCCGCGCTGGGTTCCGGCGTGGGGGCGTTGCTGGAGAAGCCGCTCGATTTCGTGAAGCTCTTTGACACCATCCGCACCCTTCTGGAGGAAAACCCGGAAGAGCGGATGGCGCGGATGGCGGGCCAATCCTCCATGTTCCGATATGTGCCGCCGATCCCCGAAAGTTCGCAACTAAACGGGCGGAGCAAATGAAAACATTTGAAGATCATGGCGGCATATCGCCGCAAACGATAAATGAATGCAGGCGGGAAAGACCTGAACCACCTCCCGGGCATTCAAAAGGCGGACCGGACGCGAAACCATTGAAGAACCGCATAAGCGTCCGGTTCGCCACCCCTTTGCCGGAACAAATTGAAATCAAACTGCGGCCGATACCGGAAAGAACCTGGCTGGATCAGCTCTGGTCGCCCATCGCGGCCTGGATGGAAAAAGTCAATCAACCCATTTTATGAAAACCAAAAACATCATCCTCACCGTCACTGCAGTGGCATTCGCGGCCCTGGCGGGCTGCGGACAACAGTCCGGGGTAAATACGCCCCCGGATTCAACCAACTCCACCAGCGGGCAAACGATGCCTTCAACGGTGAGCGACACGAATATGCCCTCCACGAATTCAATGGGCACGAATGCGACTTCGAACCCGTAAGGGCTCGAGGGCTTTCAACCCATGAGGGCATTGAACCAAGTAACGAGAAAGGATTGTTATGAGAATGTTCAAAGCAACCACATGGCTGGCGGTCGGTGCGTCAGTCCTGACGGCGACGGCGGCGTTTCGCGCGTCGGGGGATGAATCGACGACGGCGGCCCGGGACCGGGCGGCCGCAGCCGCCCAAAACGATAAAAATTACACGGGCATGATTGTTTCAATCGACCCGAAGGAGCACGTACTGAACGTGAAGAACTGGGCGATGTTCACCCGGAAATTCAACCTGGGAGCAAATTGCATCTGCGCGCAGGTGGAAAATAACAATGCCCCGGCCGGTGACCTGCGGCCCGGCGAAAAGGTGACCGTCAGTTACCAGTCTGCGCATGGTGTGCTGATCGCCGACCGGGTGCAGCAGGAGCCGATGCGGTTCGCGGGCACGGTCACCGCGATCAACAACGACCAGCAAATGTTGACGTTGCACCGCACGGGACTCGACAAGGAATTGGTGTTTCCCAACAATTCCAAAATCGTGTTGCGTGACGGCAAGTCCGGCAATTTGGGCGACGTGAAGATTGGTAGTTACGTGACCGTGACCTACGAGATGCCGGCCAACGAGCCGACCGTCCGGCAGGTCGCGCAAACGACCATCGCCTTCACCGGCACGCTGACGGCGTTGAACCTGAACGATAACACCTTGCAGGCCAAATCCGCCCTCGCGTCCAAGAAATTCGAGCTCGCCGACAACTGCGCCATCGTGGTCAACGGCAAGACGGGCGGGCAACTGTCCGACTTGAGGTTGAACGACAAGCTGTTGTTAAACTATGACGAGATCAACGGCGTGGACATCGTCACCCGCATCGGCCCGGCGGAACCGCCGGCGAACAGCGTGGCGTCCACGCCGCGGCCGGCCCCGGGTTACTATGGTTATGGCGGCTATTGAATAAATGATTAGTGCGACCGGAATTGCTTCGCCGGTTGCCTCAGGCGCGTCCTGGATTTATCTGGTTTCCGGGACGCGCTCTCTCTCTGGGAAAGTAAGAATTAAGAATGCAGAATGCAGAAATTGATCCATCGGATTGACACACGGATTCCACTGATTTTCACTTCCGCAAGTTCCAACCTCCAAGGACCAAGCTCCATAGAATATCCAAACTCCAATCCCCAAAACCCGCGCGCGCATCGTTTGGAGTTTTAGGCTTGGTGCTGGAATATTTACCCACAGCTCAGGACGAGGATGATTAAACGAGAACGGTCAACCCTTCCGGCCGCGAAAGCCGCCCATCAGATAAACCACGACGCAGATGATCAGGACCAGGCCTAATCCGCCGCCGCCATAAGCCGGTCCGCCGTAGTAAAAACCGCCGCCGCCGCCCAACAGGAGCAGGATGAGCAAGATGACAATTAGGTTCATAACTTGCAGCTTAAACTAAGGCGGCAGCTTGTCCATGAGTATTCACCCCAGTCCGAGCCGGACGGGCGCACCAAGGGGGACAAATGTAGAAGTGAGAATGCAGAAGGCAGAAGGCAGAAGGCCACGAGGCGGCCAAAAGGGGCTAAACGCAGAGGCGCAGAGAACGCAAAGGGTCGCAAAGGTGCGAGCCGCACGGGGTCAGAGCCTGACGGGCTACCAAGCCGGATTTTAACCGCCAAGGTCCTTGCGGACGGCCACCACCGGGCGCGGAGAGTTTTAACAGAAGGCAACGGAGGGAACGAAGCACCAACCTGGTGCCGGGCATCAGGGGACTTTGTCCGCAGATGGCGCGGAGTCCGAACCGGAGGGGCGAGTTACACGAGTCCCCAAATTTTATCCTTTCCGATCAGGTTTGGGACTCGCAGCGCTCGTCCCTCCGAAGTGACACCAACCTGGTGCTGGGCGATGGGGGGCGGACAAATTAAAAATAAAACCAGAAGGCAGGGCCGGCTAAACGCAGAGGTGCAGAGAACGCAAAGTGTCGCAAAGAGCACCAACCTGGTGCCGGGCAACTGGGGACTTTTTCCGCAGATGGCGCGGAGTCCGAGCCGGACGGGCGATTCAATTAAAAATTTAAAAGGTAAAATGAAAAAAGCGCCAACCCGGAGGGGCGAGTTACACGAGTCCCCAAATTTTATCCTTTCCGATCAAGTTTGGGACGCGCAGCACTCGTCCCTCAGAAGTGACACCAACCTGGTGCTGGGCGGTGCGCCGTTCGCAGGGCTGACCCGGGAAGAAAAAATCGGGCCGGATAATTTTTAGCTGTTTACCGCGAGGCCTACGGGGTGATCTCTTTCCAACTCTCCAATCGGTAAATGCTACAATACTAGGAACCTCTTTTGAGGGCATGTGTGTTGTGGGTGAGTTTAGAAACGAGTTTCTTTATAGTACTGGAAAAGGTCTTCTATTTGAGGCTTTAGATTCAATTGCAAGCTCATTTCTTCGCGGAAGTCTTTGCGCGGATCCCCCTCGAAGGACAGCCAGTTGAAACTGCCGGCTACAGCGTATTTATCGTCAACAAGGAGGATTTTGGCGTGGGTGTCGCCGAGGTTCTTGAAGTGGAGGTTTGGTTTCTTCTTCGCCAGTTCGGAAAGGTATTTTATGGCTTGCTCGCCTTGGTTCTTGCCGGGCCGCTTATGGTTGGGATTATCGCCAATACCATAACCGATATAAACATCCACGCCGGCGTCGACTAAAGCGCGAATTTTTTGGAGGCGGATGTTGTTGAGGACATGATCATTGATCCACGGGGAGATAATGAGAAGTCGTTGTTTGGCAATTTCCAGACTTCGCATGAACAAGGGGCGGTGCTCGTGAACCTCAAGGTGGCGCACATCGATTGAATTCAGTTCGAGTTCGGCTTTGACTTTTTCCGCCTGTAACTGCTCAACCTGTTTGCGGAGTTGTTGGACTTCGGCATGTGAGTCAGCCTCTTCAATGTCAATTTGCTTTTGCTCGATCTTGGATTCGATGAAGCCGACCTTGGCGACAAAAGGTTGAAGGGCCGTGCGCGTGGCGTCGACTTCTTGGGATTTCTTCTCGGTAACAAATTCCGGCACTATGGACTCAAGCTGGTTCAGCGTCTCGCGAAGAGAGCGCTCGACTTGTTCCTGAATGTGCAGCGTTTTTACTCCGTCATATCGGGCGAAAGCATCAGTGACCTGTTTATGGGGGCGGCCGTCGACGAAGAATTCCACATGGATTTCTGAGCCACGCTCTGCGCGAAAAACCAGCATGGTAGCCTCCTGGCACTTTCTACGGCGCGTGCCAACGTGGACCAAGGACATTACTTTCTCGATGCTTTTGTCTTTGCGAAGGTTCTTCTGGACTGCACTAGTTAAATCCATTGAGGCCAAGTCCTCAAATTCTGGTGCCTTGTCCTGAGGAAAAGCCCGAATTTCGGTGTACCCGTAAGCGCGAGCGTCCACGGCTGAGATCAGGTTGCTACGTTTTGTCGCGAGCGGTTGGCGGGTGATGCCGTCGATGGCAAGAACGAAGCTCTCTCGCGAGGGCGCGACTAACATGGCTTTTTTTAGAGCATCTTGACCTTTGGAGGTCATTCTGGCGAGAGCGGGGCTGCCAGCCGTCGGGCCATATGCGATAAGATCGTCAGCGATAAGCTGGGCAAGCCGCTTTTGAACGAATAGATTATCGAGGCCGAGGAAACCGCTAAGGTCCGCAAGGGAATTGATGCCTTCGGAGATGGAGCGGAGGATGAACTCGTCTACGAGGGCGAGGGGCTTCGAGGATATAACTATCGCCTCAACGGGAATAACGAAAACAGGAAGGGCGACCTGTAGGAAGTCGATGAGTTTGAACCCAGGCTTGACGTAATGACGTCGGGCGATGTCATTGGGCTCAAGTTGCGGGGCCGGTTCCGGGTTCGTTTTCACGACGTTACCTCCTCGGAGTGGCATTCGTCAGAATGGACACGGATATAATCGACGACCTCCGAAAGCGGGCTAGCAGGAAGTTGTTCTACGAAATCAGCATCACCAACAATGCAAAGGCTATTACGGCCACGGGAGAGGGCGACATTTATGCGTTCCCGGACCGTTAGGAACCCGGCACGGTGATCGACGTTAGAGCGGGTAACTGAAAAGATGGCGACGTCGGCTTCGCGGCCTTGGAAGGCGTCCACAGTGTTACAGCGGACGTCAATATGGTTCCATTCATGGCGTTTTTGCTCGAGTAATTTGTCGATATGCTCGGCTTGGGCCGCGTAACCAGAAAGAATGGCGACCGAGATTTTATTAGGCAACTTGTCTGAGTTTGAGGACTTCTTCAGAGCGGTGGCGTAGAAATCAATGCGGCCCAGAATTTTAAGGATTTCCTGCGCTTCGACAGGGTTAAGGAAGCTAGCACCCGCACGACGCTCGTGCCGGTCTCTGAGTTTACTAGTTGAGAACCAAGCTACGGGCTTCTGGAAGACGCGCGACAGCACGGGACAGGTGTGGGTGCGGATGCTCATGAGGCTGTTGTCATAAAAGACCGCGCTGATGAGATTGCCGATGGGCGCAAGCATTCGGTGCTGGGTCGTGAGTTGAGCTTGGTGATCGGCGAGCAACGTTCCCTGAAGTCTGGTGAGCAAGGTTTCCCTGAGTTGAGCAGGGTCCAAGTCAAATTTATCACAGATGTCTCGATGTTGGAGTGTGGCGTCGACGTAGGGTGGAAGTTGTTTCTGGTCGCCTACTAGAATCCATTTTCTGCTTCTCACGAGTGGGACCAGAGCCTCGCTTGGTGTGGCTTTTGAGGCTTCGTCCAGAATGCAGAGGTCAAATTCACCGAGGTTGGCTTCTGAGATGCCACCGATACCAATGCAAGTCCCAGCGATGACGTGTTGGGAGGCGAGAATAGCCTCGTAGCAATCTTCACCACTGCCAAAGCGCTGACGCCACTCATTGTTGAGTTCCAAGAGGCGTCTGAATTTTTGACTGACATCTGATTGGCCAAGAAGGGCCTCTTGGTAAGAGACCAAATCGGGGAGTTTTTCTGAAGCTATAGCCTTGCCATCGTCGCCAAGGCGTCTTAGTTCTTCTCGCATCCTGCGTTCTTCAGCTCGGCTCTTGGCTAAGCGCTCTTGGAGGAGTTCGATTTGATTTTCAATCTCTTCGGTTCTTGCGCGAACCTCTTCTGCTGCTGCTGCGTCGATCGACGGCGCTGCTGCAGCTTTACCTCTTGGAGCTTGATCTGACGGAGACGCTGAATCCTGTTCCTTTTTAGTAGCGGGTAAAGTGTTCGGTGCAGATTTCAGCTCCTGCATCTTTGCTAAACTAGCTCGGAATTCTGGGGTGCTCAGCTGCTTTCTGTGAGCATTTTTACAGAACTGGCGAAACGCGCTTATGGCTTCAGAGGAACCAGCAGCGCGACCTGAGGCGCCATTAGGCCACTTGAAGGGAAATACTGTAGCTCCAAGATTCTTGGCGCGTTCAAACGTGGAAGGCAGAACGTCCTCGTCATCCATTACGACGGCAAGATCGCGGCGACCACTGATGACGTCTTCGATCTTAGCCATAGCATCAGAGACGACGCCTTTTGATTCGTCCTCGGGATCAGTTGACTCATCTGTTGTCTCCTCGCTGAAAGTGGCATTGGGATTAGACCGAATGTCTTTTAAACCCACGAGGTCGAATTCGTCACGTTCCTTTTGCCGGACAATCGCGATCAATTGACCAACTCGGAGGCCGAGTCGGAGTTCTCGAATATTTACACTCTGAGTGGAGGCCCAATCTTCAATGAATTTTTCGGCCTTTTGTTGCACCTCGACCGCCCAGATACGGATTTTGTTTTGGAGCAGATAGGGGTGGACGGACTCTGCGACCTTTCCTGTCTGGTACCCAACGCGAATGATATCGAGCTGTTGAGGAATCTGGCCAAGGCGCTCGATCGCGTTATCAACACCTATGTGGGTCTGGGAGGTAAGGAGTATTCTCTTCTCCGGGTTGCGGGCCAAAAATTGCAGGACGAGCTCGGTGATGAATGTGGTCTTGCCCGTGCCGGGAGGTCCATGCACAACGAAAAAATCCTTGGAAGCAAGAGCGCGTTTTACGGCTTCCTTTTTGTCCTGGTCGATTTCTTGAAGGAACCATTTGTCCGGCGGAGGCGTTTCGGTGGATTGGCAATGCTCGGGGTGGAGCAGGAGCTGCTTCAGTTCGGGCCGGGCAGCTTTATCGAATTTGACCGTATCGAGGGCATCCTTCTGTTTTTTGATGGCGGCTTTGGTGGAACGTGCGTCGAGGCGGAGTGTGCCGGAATCTGGGACGGTCTTGGGGAGGCCACCCTCGACGTACAACGTTGCCAGTTCGCCTTCAACGGAATCAATCATACCGCGAATAGACCGGTCCTCACCTAACGGGACTTCCCAGATCTGCTCGATGGCGGACGCGTCAAGGGGCTCCTTGGTGCGAAAAACAATGCGGTTTCCTTCGATGGTGCGGTCGGTATATGCAACCGCTTGGTTACTCTCAGCCTGGTCTACCCTAGCTTGGAGAAGGGCCCCCCATGCCCGGAAGAGATCCTCTTCGGCCTTTACGGCGTCGGCATTCTTCCTCTCCAGATCGAACTGGTCGCAGCCGAGCTTGAGGTCCGCCATCACTTTTTGTCCTTCGCTGGGAACGGGGTGCCTGCCTAGCTTAAACTCGAACGGGTGCACCCACGCTTCGTCTCGGCTGCGGTCAAAATCAGCCGATGAAGTGGGGCGCCATGCCGAAAGAAGTACGAGGTGGGATTGGGAGTCCCGGTCGATGGCAACATGGAAGATCATATTGTTGCCGAAAAGTGAATACTCGCCTTGCGGTGTCTCGCGGATGCCTGTTTCTCTATTGAGCCGGACGAATTTGCGGAGGGTACTCCCAGCATTTACTTCACGGAGAACGAGGGCTTGGGCGTCGCGATCACTTGAGAGATACTCGTTGCGCTTGAGGCCAATAAGCGCGTTGGGGAGAACAGAGATAAAGCACGGGCGCCGGTTGACGGCCTGCCTGTGGCGGCGGGACTGAATTCGCTCAATTTCGGCGAGGAGAATTTGCGCGTCCGCGGGCCGAACGGAAGGGTCTGGCGAGATCGAGCTTTCAAGTTTTTCAATTATTTCGCGAGGCGCCTGCACTTGAGAAAGGGCAAGGCGGAGGTCACTCCACTTTTTCAAGGCGACGTTGGAAAGAAAATCGAGAACTATTGCGCCAAAACCGAATACGTCAGCAGCGGCGGAGTAATTTGGGTCATGTCCTCCTTCAGGAGTGAATGGCTCGGTGACGAATTGTGCCAGGTCAAGATTGTGATCGAGAAAAGACCGATACTTGGCGATGCCGAAATCGGCAAGGCGGATGCGGCCATCTTCCGAGCGGAGGAGGTCAGTTGGTTTGAGGTCGCGATGAACCACACCGCGGGAATGGGCGAAGGCGAGGGCTTCAAGAATGCCTTTACCAAAGAGGTCATAAAAGGTGTCCCAGTCGCGGATATTGCTTTTGTCGATACTCGCCTTCAAATCTGTGCCGCCCCAATCGAGAACCAAAAACGGCCGTTTGGTCTGCGGCTCCACGGCGAAATCAAGAAGGGGAATGATGGACGGGTGCTGCAGGTCAGTGAGAATTTGGCCCTCACGTTCGAACGCCTCTTGAATTACCGCGTCCTCATAGAGGCCAAATTTAAAGACTTTGACGGCGACAATCCGACCTGGGTTCTTGGCATCACTGGCTTTGAAAACTTCTGAAATACGGCCCTCCTTGAGATGCGGTGAAAGGAGATAGCGGTCGGCGATGAGTGTGGGCAGTTTCATGAGGCCCATCCCGCCGTTGGAAGTTTCGGTACAACACAAACCCGATATGTGTCCGCTTCGTTTGCCATGGCCGTTGGTCGAAGGGAATCGTACGCCGGAACGGAGTTTTGGCAATAACAAATCAGGGTCCGTGCCGGATGGGCAATTTGATTGGGGACGGCGACACGCCATCCCTCCCGTTACGGATTTCGGAATTGCGATTGCGGAGTGCACCAGCCCGGAGCGGCGAGTTACACGAGTCCCCAATTTTCTTTGTTCCTTTCCGATCAAGTTTGGGACTCGCAGCGCTCGTCCCTCCGAGGTGACGAGCCGGCCGTCCCGCCGGGACTTGATCTTTTTTTGCATGAAACCCCGCAGTTGACCCGCAGTTGAAACTGGCGGGCTATTGTCGGTCGTCGCTTTGCGACTTAGAGCATCCTGACACTGTCTCCCAATTCCCGTTTTCCCCGGAGCGCGGCTGTGTCGCAGACCAGCCGCAGCAAGGTGTGCATACAGCGCGGCCATCGGATTTACTAGCGGTTTGGGCTTTCCACGTTGCTGCGACTGATCCTCCCGCATGCGGGACGGGACACAGTCGCGCTCCGGGGGCAGTGTCAGGATGCGCCCTTTGCGACTTAGGCAGACAAAGTCAGCTTGACAAAGTTCACTGTGTTTGCTATGGTCATTCCGTCCCCCACGTGGGACGCGGCAAGTCCGCCTACGTTAAAAACCAGGGCGTGACATGCACGGCTGTTCTTTGACATAGGCACCAACCTGGTGCTGGGCGATGGAATTTCGGATCTCGGATCTCGGATCTGGGATTTCGAGGTTAACACATGTGGCTATTTGCGGCTATTTGCGCTTATTTGCGGATAATTGCGGATAATTGCGGATAACGGGGAAAATCCTTCCGGAGGACCCTTGGCAAACTTGTCGCGCGAAGGAGCGAAGGTCCTTCCGGACGGGCGGTCATTGGGGTGGCCCGCGGAGACACTCGAAGGAGTTGAAGGCCGGGGGATGGGGGTGCAAATTACGAAACGAACCCAATTTTTCCGCAAAAAAGCCAATGAAAGTGCATAAGTGTCCAAAAAAACGAACCCAATTTTAGGGAGCTTTTCTTACCTCTCCAGGGGTAAATCAGGGTAAATCCGACCAAAAGAGTGACGAAGGTGGTGGGTTAATTTGGTTGGTAGGGAAAGCGCGCTGCGCTGTCCCCGGCGGTAAAGCCGCCGGAAGGGATGACAAAGCGCGGATTTTACCACGTTCGTGGCGCCCGCTATACGGGCGCGGACGGCGCAGCGCGCCGTCCCTACCAAAATCGTCCCATTACCGTGACGAGCCGGATAGAGCACGGCTGCGGAAGTGCCTTATTTTTTGCAACTTTCAGCGGTTGGCGGGTTTGAACACATGTAAATATGCCGCAGTTTTCCTATAAGGCGCGCAGACGCTCCGGCGAACTCGTCGAGGGCGTGCTGGAAACGCCCGACCGTTCCGCCGCGCTGGTGCAGATCCAGCGCAGCGGGCTTTTCCCCATTTCGGTGGCCGATGCCTCGGGCGCGGCCAAACCGGCCGGGAAGGCGGCGAAGGCCGTAAGCCTGTCATCGTTTCTCCCGCCGAGCATGCAGGCGCAGATGACGCGTCAGCGCAAGCCGAAGTTGCAGGAGCTGGCGACGTTCACAACGCAACTGGCGAACCTGCTGAATTCCGGCATGCCTTTGACGGTGGCGTTGAACAGCATGACGCATCTGGAGACGAGGGGCATACCGGCGTCGGCGAGCAAGGACCTGCGGCAGGAGGTCACGGAGGGGCGTTCGCTGTCGGATGCGATGGCGCGGCAGCCGGTGATCTTTTCGGATCTCTACATCAACATGGTGCGCGCGGGCGAGACGAGCGGGAAGCTGGTGGATGTGCTGCGGCGCATGGCGGCGCATTTCCAGCAATTCGCGGATGTGCAGGCGAAGTTCAAATCGGCGATGGTTTATCCGATCATGGTGGTGTGCTTCGGCATTTTGCTGGTGATCATGTTCATGATGTTCGTGATGCCGAAGTTCACGGAAATTTTCGAGGGCTTCAACATCCCGCTGCCGCTGCCCACGCAGATGCTGATCGGCATCAGCGCGTTTTTCACAAATTTCTGGTGCCTGGTGATTTCCGGGATGGTGCTGCTGGCGATGTTCATCCTGTTCAAACGTTTTTCGACGAGCGCGGCCGGCAAGCGCAAGCTGGACCAGTGGCGGATGAAGCTGCCGATCTTTGGCAAGGTGATCCAGATCAACCTGTTCGGGCAGTTCGCGCGCACGCTCGGCACGTTGCTGCAAAACGGCGTGCCGGTCCTGACGGCGTTGAAGATCACGGAGCAGATCATCCCGAACGTGGAGATGAAGCAGGCCATCTCCAAGACGCGCGACGCGGTGACGGACGGCAAGACGCTGGCGCAACCGCTGGCGGCAAGCAAATTGTTCCCGCAACTCATGGTGGACCTGGTGCGCATCGGCGAGGAGACGGGCGATGTGCCGGGCGCGTTGAACAACCTCGCGGACACGTACGAAAACGAACTGCAAATCGCGCTGCGCGTGATGAGCGACCTGATCGGGCCGCTGCTCATCGTGGTGATGGCCATCGGCGTGGGCTTTTTGCTGCTGAGCATTTTCCTGCCGCTGTTCAAGCTGATTTCCTCCATTCATTGAGATGAAATTTTCAATCGCCAATTGCCAATTGCCAGTTTGTCGCGGCGGCCGCTGCGGGGAAAGTTGGAAGTTGGAAGTTGGAAATTTCAAACTTCGCCGGGCTTTCACGCTCATCGAGATCATGATCGTGGTCGCGATCATCGGCATGGTGGCGGCGATGGGGCTGCCTTCCATCATCAAGGCGGTGCAAAAGGAAGGCATGCGCAAAGCGGTCAGCGACATCACCGATGTCTGCGCCTCGGCGCGCGCGAAGGCGATCTGGACGCAACAGCCGGTCGCGGTGGTCTTTCATCCGCTGCCGGAAGACCGGAGCTTTGAGGTCCAGGGCGGCGGCGAAGGCCACAGTTCGACATACGTCCACGCGGGAAAACTGCCGCCCGGCGTGGATATCGCGATGCTGGACATTGAGCAACTCGATTATGGCGCGTCGAAAGACTCGTATGTGTGGTTTTTCCCGAACGGCACGGCGAACGAGATGACCATGGTGCTGCACGACAAGTCGGACTGGCGTAAAATCACCACGGAATTCGCGACCGGCATGACGCATGTCAGCGACGTTGACCGATGAATATTTCCAGCCAAGAGACGAGGGTCGAGAGACGAGGGCCGAAACCAACCGGCTCCCGGCGGGCATTTTCGCTGTTGGAGGTGATGATCGCGATCGCGATCTTGTGCATGGGGACGTTTGCGGTCCTGGATCTGATTTCAAGTTCGCTCGCCAATGCGCGGCGTTTGCAGCGTCCGCTTGTGGACGGCAGCGCGGTGATCGCCGAAGACGTGGCGACGAACAAGCTGATCGAGGGCATTTACCAGGGCAACATGGGCGATCTGCTGGGGAAAAATTACAATAATTTCAAATGGACGAAGGAAATCCGCGAAGTGCAGTCCAACAAGCTGTTTCAGGTGGACGTCATCATCCAGAACACCTCCGGAAGCCGCGACGCGGTCGCGCGCACGACGACGTTGCTTTATAAGCCGGATTCACCGCCGGGATCGTTGGACGGCGGCGGAGGATTGATCCATTGAAATCTTTTCATTCCAAAAAGAATTCGCGGCGGCGGGCGTTTACGTTGATTGAAATCATGGTCGCCCTGGCGATTTTCCTGATGGTGATCGGGGTGATTTACGCGACGTGGGCGCTGGTGATGCGCGCCACGCAGGTCGGCCAGTCGGCGGCGGCACAGGCGCAACGTCAGCGGGTGGCACTCAATACCATCGAGGATGCGCTGATGTGCTGCCAGTCGTTCCAGGCCTCGCAACAATATTACAGTTTCATCTGCGCGGGCGGCGATGCGCCGGTGTTGAGTTTTGCCTCGCGGCTGCCGGCGGGCTTTCCGCGCAACACCAAATTCGAAGGACATGATCTGCGGCGCATAACGTTTTCGCTTGAAGCTGATAATGAAAACTTCGGCGGGAAAGATCTCGTGCTGCGGCAAAATCCCGTCCTGATGGACATGGATGAGGGCGAGCAAAAAACCCCGCTCGTGCTGTTGCGCAACGTGAAGCTCTTCGATGTCGAGTGCTACGATACCAACCAAAACGAGTGGGTGACGGATTGGGACAATACCAACGCCATCCCGCCGGTCATACGCATTGGCATTGCCTTCGGCGCGAACGAGAACGCCGGCAATTCGGGGGACACGGTCTCCGTCGTGCGATCGTACACGATGCCGGCGGCGATGATGCCTGCCGCCGTCCAAATGGGCGGGCAGGGCGGTTTCGGCAACAATCCCAACGGGGGGCAACTCCGGGTGCCCGGACACTGATGAAAATTACCCCGCGCAAAAAAACTTCCGGCATGGCGGTGATTGTCGCGCTCGTCGCGGTGACGGTGCTGACGATTCTGGCCGCGGCGTTCGCGTATTCGATGAAGGTCGAGACGCATCTGGCGGCGAATTCCAACAACGACGAGGAAATGTTGTGGGTCGGGCGTGCGGGCGTGCAGATGGCGGCCTATGTCATCGCGCTCGACAGCAACCAGCCCTACGACGCGCTGAACCAGATCTGGGCCGGCGGTCCGGGCGCGGGCTCGGAGACAAACAGCGCGTTGATGGGGCTGGACTTGAACAATTATCCGGTCGGTTATCCCGACACCGTCGGCACGGTCTCGATAAAAATCAAGGACCTCGAACGTTATGTGAACATCAACATCGCGTCGCCACAGCTGATTCAGCAGGTCTTGACCGCGCAGGGCGTGGATCCCGACCGCATTTCCGTGGTTTCCGATTCGGTGCTCGACTGGATCGACACCGATGACGCCACGCGTCCCGCCGGCGCGGAGAGCGATTATTATCAGGGGCTGACCCCGCCGTATTACGCCAAGAATGCGCCGATAGATGATATCAACGAACTGCTGTACATCAAAGGGGTGACGCCAAAGATGTATTGGAACACCAACAACGATCCGGGTGCGCGCCACAATAAACTTGGCCTTGGCCACACGCTCAGCGAGGAAGCGGATTATCAATTCGCGCTGAAGGACGTGCTTACCCCCTTCGGCATCGGCAAGATTAACATCAACACCGCCGACGAAACATCGCTGATGCTCATCCCGGGCATGACGACGGATGCGGCGGAAAGCATCATCAAATATCGCGCCGGACCGGACGGCCAGGAGGGCACGGACGACGACACGCCGTTCCAAAATCCCGGCATGCTCAACGCGGCCGGCATTGACCCGCGCGCCGCCCAGCAGATCTCCCAATACGTCACCACGAAAAGCTCCACTTTTGAGGTCGAGGTCACCGCGCACATCGGGGAAGTGACCCGGGAATTTCACGCCGTCATCTGGCGCAACGGCCCGCAGCCGCAGGTCGTGGAATTCTACTGGAAATGAAATGGACTGCCGGCGCCGTCCGCGTTATCGTTGCGTCATGCGCCGGATCTTATGTCTGATTTTTCTTTGCGTTGCGCCCGCGTTGTTCGCCGCGGACGAAGACCGGATCATCAAGGTGCTGCCGTTCCTCGTGGACACGAACGGCAACATCGCCAGATCGCCGAGCCTCTTTGACCGGGACGCGTACCAGGCTTACCTGCACATCCACACCAACGACGTCTCCGGCATGCGCTACGATGTGCAATGCCGCGCGGCCGAACCCCTCAAACTGCGCCTGGAAATCCGCGTCACCGGGACGAACAACACGCCCCAGACCAAAACGCTCGAAACCGACATACCCGCCGGACATTTTGAGAACTGGACGCAACTCAAACTGGCCGGCGACGATTACAAAAACTCCGGCAACATCATCGCCTGGCACGCCACGCTGTGGAAAGACAGCACGCAATTGAGCGAACAAAAATCCTTCCTCTGGTGAACCCCTCGCCGATCCCCATCAAGATCTATTGCGCGTGCGGCCAGAAGTACGCGTTCGAAGTCTGGCCGGTGAACGGCGCGATGCCCGCGCGCATCGAATGCCCCGTCTGCCGGCGCGACGGCACGGAGGATGCCAACCGCGTCATCGCCAAAGTTTTGAACAGCAAGACGCAGCCGCTGCCCCCGCCGAGCGTAAACTCGTTGCTCCATGCCGTCCAGGCCAGCCTCGCCCCGCATCTCGTGGACGCGCTCAAGGACGCCGTGGTGCAGGAACTCGCCGCGCAACGCCGCGAACTTCTGGCCGCGCAACAAACTGCATCCGCCGAGTTGACCACGCTCGTGCAACGGCTTGAATCCGTCCAGACACCGCTGATGGAACGCCTCCGCGCCTACGAAACGCGCATCGTCGAACTGGAAAAGGATCTGGCCAACCAGTCGAAGGAAAACCGCGAACTGCTGAAGTTGAAGATCGAGATGCTCAAGGAACAGGTGGAGAGCGAGCGGGCGGCGAACCGGCTGAATTTTAATTGAGAAAATCAGCGCGCGTCTTCGTCCTTGCCGGGTTTTCGGCGCCTCATCAACGGACTAAAAGGTGAATCGGGTGAAGCGACCAACTCACGAACACCGCCTTCATTTGGCCCGACAAACTGAACGCGTACCAGCGAAACATCATCGCGTTTGTGATCGATGAAAAAGTCCACGGCTTCTGTTTTCGATTCCGCCGGCAACTCGTTGTAATACATCTTGCCGTCATGCTTCCAATGCATTCCGAAGATGTAGCTTTGCCACATGAAATTGAGAGTTTAACGGACGTTCATTTAAAACCGATCCGCTTTTGACCATAACTCCGGCCTTCGGGTTTGTCCACCCGGAGTGATTGCGGCTTTTACTTCGCCTTTTTCTCCTGCGCCATCAAGGCATGTTCGTAACAGTTCAGCGCCTCATCATAGCGGCGCATCCGGTTCAACAGGCCGCCCTTGTGCAGGTGCGCGACGACGAGTGACTCGTCCACCGCGATGGCGCGGTTGTAGCAGTCCAGCGCCTCGCCCTCGCGCCCGAGTTTCTCCAGCGCCGCTGCGCGCTTGACCATCGCCTCGGCGCGTCCGGGATGCACGGTCAAAAACTTGTCAAAACATTCCAGGGCCTTTTGCCCGTCGCCCTCGTCGAGATGCCGCTGGCCCTCGGAAAGCAGATCGACGGGCTGGTGGCTGTTGCCGCTGAAACTGGCGACGGTACCGGCGACCGGACCGGCTTTGGCGATCTCCGGCAGGAATTTCTGGCCGCTTTCCAGCTCGTTGATGCGCCGCTCAAGCCGGCCGACGACGTCGAGCAATTGCGCATTGGCGTTTTCCACCGCCACGCGGCCCGGCGCGGCGAGTTGATGCACGGCACCGGTCTGGGCGAGGGTGTTGTTTTGCTGTGAGGAGATCTGCGCCAGTTGCGTGAACGCGCGCCATTGGAAATAGACCATGAGCAGCATGATGCCCAGTCCCGCGAGCCCGAACGCGCCCGCGAGAAACAACGTCGTCTGCTGCGTCTTGTGCGCGGCATCATTATCGGCGGTGCGCTGGTCGGCGATGGCCTTTTCCAGCGCCTGGACCCGCGCGGCGAGCACATCGGAATTGCTTTTGGCCGCGTCGAGCGCGGCCTGCTGGTTTTGCTCGATGGCCAGTTGCGACGAATGGATGTCTTCCTGGATATGCAGGTAATTATTCGCGACCTCCTCGCGCGTCACGCCCTCGGAACCGTTGGTATCCTGCGCGAAAACATTCGCGGCAAAAACGATTCCGGCGATGGCTGCAAAAAATTTTCGGGTCAAAAACAAGTTCATACCAAGTCCGAAAGCGTGAAACGGGGCGGAAACGAAGTCAAGCGCGCGGCGGCGAAAGTTATCCGCACCGGCGGCAGGCGGCTGCGCCGCCCCGCCGGGACCGGATTGTTTTGGCGAGTGGTGCCGATCATCGGACTTTATCCGGTTCACGGCGAAATCACAGACCGGAGTCAAAACGCGGCGATCCGGTAAAACCGCTGGCCGTTGGTTGCACCGGGGTCGAGCATGTAGCCTTGAGCGCCGAGAATGTGGGAAGCGTTGGTCAGGGTTTGCCATTGCGGGTTGGCCAGATTGGTCGTGAATTGCACCTGATAATTTGAATTCGTCCCGAGGGTCCAGGAAAGGGTTGCGGCGCTGCCCGCGGAAACGAAACCGTCCAATGAAGTCAGGCCGAACGAGGAGATGGCGAAGGAATTTCCCGCCCCGCTGGAATTCGTTGCGAACGATTGCAACGCGAAAATATTTCCGTACTGGTTGAAATCCTGTGGCGCGAGATTGTTGGCCCAGCTTTGCCAGAAGAGGGTTTGCCCGTCGGCACTGAAAACCGGATTCAGCGAAAGTCCGTTGGCTGCGGCATTGCCGAACGGACTGGCGGTGACCAGCGTGGTGGTGCCCATTTGCGAGTCATACAAAAAGATGTCGGCCCAGCCATTGGTATCATTGGGCGTGAGATTGCTGGCGTAGCTCCGATAAGCCACAAAGCGGCCGGTGGCATCGATGGCCGGCGAATCGCAGATTCCATTCGCGCCGGGAGTGATGAGCGTGTTGCTCGTGGTGACAAAATTGTAGAGATAAATCTGGTTGGTGCCCAAGGTGAACGCGATCGACGAACTGTCGGTGCTGAACTCGCAACCCGGCCGGGCAACGGTATTTGTGAATGACAACTGGGTTAAGGTCGTGAGGTTGATGAGCACAATCTGGTTGGTCCGGTAATAGGCGACCAGGTTGCCGTTTGGACTGATGGCGATGTTGGTGATACTGCTGCCGGAGAGGGTCGTATAGGCATTATTGCCCGTCGCCGCGCTCCAGACGTAAAGCGTGGCGGCTGCCAGATTGTTCGTCTGCACACCATAGGCCACGCGCTGGCCATCCGGCGTCATGGCGGCGGTGATGGCATTGACGGTGGCGGAAGACGTGAAAGTGGTCACGGCGCGGTTGGTGCCGGATTGCATGTCGCGCCAAAAGAGGTTGCCGCCCGCATTGTCAACCGGGCCTGGAACAAGACTGCCGGCTTTGCTGTCATACAGCACATAACGTCCGTCGGCGCTGATCGCGGGGGAATAGGATCCGCCATTGCCGGGAGTGTGTCCGTCGGTGCCGACACTCACAAGGGTCGTGGTGCCACCTTGCAGATCGCGGAGAAAAACGTTGGTGCTGCTGCCGGTGCTGTTCGTCACCAAGTCGCTGGCATAGCTGGTGAAGGCGACATAACGGCCGTTGCCGCTGATGGCGGGGGCCAGGGAAAACCCGTTGCCGGCAATGCCATTTGTGTTCACGCTCACGAGAAAATTTGTTCCCGTGGCCAGGTTGTGGACGTAGATATCCTGAAGCCCGTTCGTATCACCGGCTGTCACGTTGCCGGCCAGCGTCCAAAAGGCCACCGACTGTCCGTTGCTGCTGACGCCGGCACTGGAAAAAGAGCATGATGCATCTGCTGCCAGCGACGGCAGGCCCGCGAGCCCTATGGAAACGAGTTCCGCAGCAGCCGCATTGGAAGAGCGGACGAACACGTCGTAGGCGCGGTTATTGTCGTTCGCGACCAGGCTGCTGTCCAGCGAGACAAAACTCACGGTGCTGCCATCGTCGCTCAGGCACGTCGCTGCGACCAGGTTTTTCGCGACCCCAAGGCCGTTCGTATCCGCATCCATCAACACGGTGGTCCCCCCGACAACGTCCCGGACGTAAACATGAAAATCAGTTGTCAACGGGTTCGCGGTGAGATTCGTGGCATTGCTGGTGAATGAGATATATCGTCCGTCCGGTGTGACTGAAAGCCAGTCACAGATCGCATTGGTCACCGGGATTTGCGTCATGTCCACGCAGGCATAAGTCGTGGTATTGCTTTGGCCGTCCCATTCGGCCACGGAGTTATTGACGCCGTTAACATTTGCCAGGAATGTCACATATCGTCCGTCCGGCGTGATGGTGAAATTTTGCGTGTTCAATTCAGTGCCGGCGGTGACGCTCGCAGTATTGGTGTTCACGGTATCGGTCAGACCGGTCGCGATGTTATAACGCATTACCACGCCATTGCCACCGCCTGTCAGGCCGGCTTCATAAACGACATATTGCCCGTTGCTGCTGACCAGCGGGTCGCAGGAGAACAGGGCGTTGGTTCCCAGGGATTGCAAGATGGCGCGGGTGTTGGTGCTGGCCCACGTCATCTTTCCTAGCTGCAGATCGGCGAGATATACCTCGCCGGAATTGGTGACGCCGGGGATGAGGTTGGTGGCAGTGCTGTAAAAGGCCACATACCGTCCGTCCGGCGTGATTTGAGGCAGTTCCGATCCGCTCAATGTGGTCTGGGCCAATGCCCCGGTGCTGACCAGCGACGTGATTCCATTTTGGGTATCGCGGATAAAGACATCAGGAATGCCGTTCGTGTCGCCGGCAACTAAATTAGTGGCCGCGCTGACAAAGGCGACATACCGCCCGTCCGGCGTCATCACCGATGATCGGGACACGCCATTGGCCGGACCACCATTGGTGCTGATACTGACGAGGGTGGTCACGTTGGCCGACAGGTCGCGGATGAAGATATCGTTCACGGCGTTCGTATCGCCGGAAACCAAATTACTGGCCGCGCTTTCAAAAAGCGCATAACGGCCATTGGTGGAAATTCCAGATGGAAACGAGTCGCCGTTACCCGCGCCATTGCCGTCCGCGCTGATGCTCACCAGCGTGGTGGTTTGGTTGAGCCGGTCGCGCAAATAGACGTTCATCACCGCCGGCATCGGCAACGCTGACGGGTTGACGGAATTGATCAGGGCCAGGTTATTGGCCGAACTGGCAAACAAAACGTAACGCCCATCGCGGCTGATGATGGGTGCGAGCGAATCGCCACCGCCGCCGTCCGGCGGCAGGGAAGGGGTGTTGACGATGGTAAACGGCAAGACGCCTCCACCGGCGGATGGCAGGGCGGTGGCGATCATAAAAATCAACAGCAGCACATAGCCGTGACACATTTTCCAGTTTCGTGAAGCATATGGGGTGGTATTCATAGATATCCTTTGAATTTGTGTTGATTCGCCAGCTATTGATGAGCCGCACAATGCGACGTGAACCATTGCCAGTCTGCTGCGTTGGGGCCGGTTGGGCTGCCAACTTGAAGTCCAGTTCCTGAAGAATAGTTCCCCGGCAACCCCATATGAGCGGTCACCGGAATCCTAAGAATGGAGCCCAACCATTTATGAATTTCCGCGTGACCATCGGCATATGAAATGCCACTGCCCCATCTATGGTAGGCACCGGGCACGTCGGGAAAAGTTGCGATCCCCGAATAAGTTCCGGGTACGGAGCCATAGTCATTATTAATCTGCATCCACCCGTCCATCCCGGATGGACTGCTCAAATCCAACCCGCTTTCCTCGGCAAAAACAATCAAACCCGCGGGTGTCATCTTGGCATTAAGCTGGCCAAGCTTTGAATAAGTCGCGGCGTAGGACTGATATTGCAACATGACTCCAGCCGAATTAGGCTGGCCTATCTGGCCTTGCATGGAGTAAGTGCGGATGCGCTGGCCGTTGTCCGAGGGGATGCTGTCGGCCGGGCATTTGAACGCACTCACCTGACCATTTAAGTAGCGGCACATCAAATTGGTCTGATAATTCATGGCATTCGTATTGCCATTGGCAGAACTCCAATTTTGAACCGCAAGGCCGCCAGCCCAACTTGGAGTGGTTGTGCCGGTTGGGGAATTCGGCATAAAACCATCATTATTTTCCGTTAGATACATCTCCCAACCGGTCATCAGGTGCCGCAGATTGGCGATACAGCCGGCGGCGGAACTTTGCATTCGATTCCCGGCCAGCGCCGGGAGCAGCATGGAAAACAAAACCACCACGCAGGCAATCGCCACGCACAATTCAGGCGATGTAAACGCGGTTTCTACTTTCTGTGATGCATGGCTGGTTTTCATGGTCAATTTAAGGTTGTGAAATTACCGGTCCCGATTGGGATTCCACCAGATATCATTGATATTCATATTTTCCTGACGCGCACTGCAAGCCGTGCCTGCCCCATTGGTGACGTAATAAGTTCTATAGAATGCCGCGTGACCGTCTAAGAATTGAATCACACTTCCTTTTCCGTGCCGGCTGCTAAAATAATTCCAACGCTCTGCCGGGTAGGTGCCGCTGTCACGCCCGCCTTCATATGTCGGGCTGTAAGTGGCGTCGAAAAAGACGACCTGTGCCGAGGGGTGGCGGATACTGGCCATTTTTACACCACTGGGCCAATAGGGAGTATTGCCGACAACGCCATTGCAGATGCTCGTCACTTGTTTCAGATCCAAGTCCATGGCATAGGTGAACAAGCCATAGACTCCGCCAGCCAGCCATGCGGATCCGGGCGGTGGGTCACTGGGGGAGTACTGTGCGGCCGGACATACCCACATCTTGCCTATGCCATTTCCCGGTGCTGGATATTTTTTGATCGGATTACCTCCCGGAATCGCAAAATAATATGACAACGGATGATCTCCCGCCAACTGGGGCAGAACATTGAACCAGGCGACTGGATCTTGTGGACTAGCGGGACCTGTCGAATTTCCGGTATCAGCCGCATATTCGCCATAGCCGGAACCGGTGGGGGTCATGGTGCCGTCCGGGGGGATGGTGTCCTTGTTATCCGCGGTGTAAAGCAACTGGGCCAGCCCCCATTTGCGCAGGTTGGAAAGGCAGTTGGCGGTCTGGTCCTTCGGTTTATTCGCCGCCAGCGCCGGCAGCAGCAGCGCAAAAAGTACCGCGATGCACAGAATCACCACGCACAATTCCGGCAGGGTGAATCCGGATTCGTCATTTATCATTCCCGTCCGCTTTTTCATAAATCTTGGCTGGTTTCCGCGCCTTCATTGATAGCTCGTTGCGAGCGGGACAAATCTTTCAAATTTTTTCGGCAGGGGCAACCTTCATATCCGGTCTCGCACGGGTACGCCCCAACGGTCATTTCCCATGTTGCAGGAGCCAGGCGATCCGGGCGAGAAAGCCGATGATTATGATGGCGGCAACGATCAGCCCGAAAATTCCGGCCCGATGGGCCAATAACCGCCGGCGCTCGACCCGGTGAAATTTTTCACGGTCGAACTGGAACAACAGCAACGCCGACAGCATTTCCTCGGCGGTTTGATAACGGTACCAGGGCCGGGCACGGCAGGCTTTGAGGATGATTTTGTTGAGCAGGATGAGATCCCGCGCTTCGGGGCCGTCCGCCATTTCCTCCGGCAACGCCGGATAATCATTGCGGTCGCGCCCGGTGCTCATTTCGTAAAGCACTTTTCCCAGCGAAAAGATGTCGGCCCGGACGCTGCCCGATCCTTCCCCGGGCGTGAACCCATCCGTCCCGAACATCGAGGCGGCGGTGGTCATGTCCGTCACCAGGCCGATGTCCGCCAGTTTGGGAACGTCGTTCACAAAGATGATGTTCGATGGTTTTATGTCGCGATGGATCAACCCCTGCCGGTGTAAAAAACCAAGCGCGGACGCGATGGCCGCCCCGTGCCGCACACATTCGGCGACCGGAAACCGGCGGATTAGGTCGCCCCGGCCCGCGAGGGTTTTGGGCGAATAGCTTTCGGAAAAAATATTTTGTCCGGTCGCCGCGTCATCGGCCAGTTCCATGACGTAATAAAAATAACCTTCCGCCTCGTTGCGGCCCACGTGCAAAATGTCCACCAGGCCGTCATGTTGCCGTGAAATCGGCTCGAATTTCAGGATGCCGTGGAGTTCGCTTTCGAACAGGCTTTGATTTTTGAACGGCTGTTGCCGTACGGTTTTCACCGCGCGATAGGTGCCCAGCGTGTTTTTGGCCAGCCAAACCTGCCCGCCGCCGCCGCGGCCGATGAGCCGCACGACCTCATGATCCGGAATGACCGGAAAAAACGTTTCGGCGGATTCCTCCATGCTCAATTTTCTTTTTCCATCCGGCGGATTTCTTTCTTGATCAAACCGACCACCCGGAACTTCACGAGATAAACCCGGCTGACACCGATGCCCAGCGTTTCTGCCACCCGGCTGGCCGGCCACTGCCGGATCACATGCAGGTCGAAAATCTGAAAATGTTCCTCCTGGATTTTTTGTTTGATGCGTTCGACGGCGGAATCAAACAGGTTCGATTGCCATTCTACGTCCCAAATATCATCCAGTGCGCCGCCGGCCGGGTCCGGGATCTCCGCCAGCTCAACGGCATGGCCCGGCGCGCCGGACAAATCCGTCTCTGACGGGTGTCGTGTTCGCCGTCGTAATTGGTCGGCAATCCGCCAGCGTGTCAGGTTTCGCAGCCAGCCTTTGAACGTGCCCAGCGTGCGGTCGCGTTTAAATTTATGGATGTCCTTGGCCACCGCGATGATGGTTTCCTGGACCACATCCTGCGCTTCCGTCTCCGTCAGCCCGGATTTGAGCGCGAAGGAATAGATCAGCCGCCAGTACGTGTCAAAAAAAACCTTCCAGCTCGCCTGGTCATCCCAGTTTTGCAGCCGGCTCAACAGGCTGTACCGCGTGGGAATAAGGCTGGGTTCCGTTTCGCTCACGAACTTAGTCATATCCCAAAGACTCGGGGGAAATGAAGCCTTTCTTTCAAAAAAATTCCAAAATTCCTTTTTACTCCCGAAAAGAGTCCCAACTACCGACACTTTTTCATTTATGCTCATGTTTTACCCTGCGTTCCCTCGGTTGCCTTCATTACAGTTCAGCCTCCGCGTCTCGACGTCTTTACGGTTAAAGTTTTTTACAAAGCGACCTGCCCGTCTTGCTAAGACCTTTGCATGATTTTCACAGAATTCCCTCTTCTCTTTTCCGGATGCGAAATTACAATGCCATGTCCTGATTATATTAAAATTTTATGGGAGCTGATAATACCGTCGTCCAGGCCGTGCAGGCGCCGCCGCTCGCGCCGCTCAATCTCAAATCCAAACTCGCGTCCACCCCCCTGGCCGCGCCAAAGTTTTCCGCGTGCGTGAAAAACGCCACGGGTGCGGACGTGGTTCTCGGCGACCCGCGCGCCACCCGCGCGCTCGTGGCGCTCATGGACGTCTATGCCGTGGTCGGCGGCGCCGCGTGCCATTGGGGCGGCCCTGCGGCCTTCGCGGAAATCATGGCGTCCATCCACGGCATCATGTTCGCGACGCAAGGGCGTCAATGGCACGAGGCCTACAATTTCGTCAACGACGCCGGGCATTGCGAGAACGGCATCTACGCATTGCGCGCCAACTACGGGTTCGACGGCATGACTTTCGATACGTTGAAAGGTTTCCGCAGCATCACCAGCAAGCTCACCGGCCACGGCGAGTCGCATTTGAACCCCGAAGGCGTGCTGTTGAGCAACGGCCCGCTTGGCTCGTCGCTGCCGCAGGCGCAGGGGCTGGCCATCGGCGACAAGGTGGCCAAACGCGACCGCCTCACCATTTGCACCATCTCCGACGGCGCAAGCATGGAAGGCGAAGCGAAGGAAGCGTACGCGGCTATTCCCGGTCTCGCGGGGAAGGGACGCTTGAATCCGTTCGTGCTCGTGATTTCCGACAACGACACCAAGCTCTCCGGCCGCATCACCAAAGACGCATTCTCCATGTCGCCGTCTTTCATCGCCATGACCGCGCTTGGCTGGAATGTCATCCATGTGCCGCACGGAAACGATTTGCAGGAAGTCTATCTCGCCATGGAAAAGGCCATCGCGACCGCGAAAGCAAACCCGAACCAGCCCGTGTGCCTGGAATGTAAAACGGTCAAGGGTTACGGCATCAAGGCGACCGAGGAAAGTTCCACCGGCGGCCACGGCTTCCCGCTCGCCAACGGCGAAAAGATCGTGGGCTGGATGACGGAGTTGTTCAAAGGCGACACCGTGCCTGTGGAATTGATGACGTGGGCGCAATCGCTCCGCGCCGATTGGGAAAAATCCGAGGCCGCGAAAAAAGCGAAGGCCGAGGCCGCCGCCAAAGCCGGCACGCCCGCGCCCGTCAAGCCGAAGACGGACAAGGTGCAGGCCGGCCTTGCCCGTGCCGCCGTGCGCGCCGCCACGGAAGGCTTGCCGGTTTATTCCGTATCCGCCGACGTACAAGGTTCGACCGGCATCAGCCTGTTCCAGAAAAGTTTCCCCGACCGCTTCATCGAGGTCGGCATCGCCGAAGCGAACATGATCAGCACCGGCGCGGGCTTGTCCAAGTCCGGTTTCATTCCCATCGTGGACACGTTCGGCCAGTTCGGCGTGACGAAGGGTAATCTGCCGCTCACGATGGCGGCGCTTTCGCAGGTGCCCGTCATCGCGATGTTCTCGCACGTCGGTTTTCAGGATGCCGCCGATGGCGCGAGCCATGAGGCGACGACCTATTTTGCCGCCGTATCCGCGATTCCGCACACCATCGTCATCGCTCCGAGCTGCGCGGATGAGGCGGAATCGTTGATGTACCAGGCGATCAAGCAATTTGCCGCCGACCGCGCTGCGGGTAAGGACGGCCACACCTACATCTTCTTTGTCGGCCGCGAGAATTATCCACTGACGTGGATCGAGGGCGCGAAATATCCGTGGGGCAAGGCGCAGGTGCTGGCCACCGGCAACGATGTGGTGCTCATCGGCTGCGGCGTGCTCGTGAACAAGGCGATCGAAGCCGGAAAACTGCTCGCTGCGAAAGGCGTGAAAGCAACCGTCATCAGCAATCCGTTCGTGAACCAGGTGGATCTGGAAACCATCGGCGCCGCGGTGAAAAATTGTGGCAGCCGGGTCGTGACCATTGAGGACCATCAGGTGGTGGGCGGCATGGGCGCCCAAGTATCGCACGCGCTCTCCAACGCCGGCATACCGCACACGATGAAATCGCTCGGCATCCACAATGAATTCGGCCAGAGCGCTTATCTCGCGGAACAACTCTACGAGAAACATGGCCTCACTGCACCAAAGATGGCCGAAGCCGCGTTGCAACTGCTCGGGAAATAAGTCCTACAACCAGCCCGCGACGCCATGTTTTGGTGGCGCTCTAAATGACCGAGCGCGGCATTTATGCCGCTTCAATGCGGCCTTGCATGTATACGTTAAAGCGGGCTGAAGCCCGCGCTCCGGAGCAAGAGTTAGAGCATCGTCAAATTTTCCTCTCACCGGATAAATTCCGCGTGACAGGAAGTGTTTTCGTGCTATTATTCACGCCCTTTTGCGACCCTATGGTCTAGCGGTTAGGACACCTCCCTTTCACGGAGGTAGCCCGGGTTCGATTCCCGGTAGGGTCGCCAAATTTTCACAATTCAAACGGTACCAATAGTTCCCCAAGTTTTAAGGGCTGATCATCAAGCCGAAACCAGGAGCAGCCGCTTGAATCTTCAATTGGACACCGGCGGTGGATTGCGCTAAAATAGCTAGTGACTGGTTAATTTAACAAAGGCAAAATTTATGGAAAGTGTCACTGCATTGGAAGCCAAGACCCGCTTTGGTCAACTCCTTGAACGGGTGGCCCAAGGCGAGGAAGTCATCATTACCCGCCATGAAAAGCCGGTGGCACGACTGGTGCCGGAAGGCCGTCGCAATCTGGAATCCGTCCGGGCGGCGGTGGCCGGACTGATTGAACTGCGCGGGAAAATTTCCAACCGCAACCATGGGAAACCCAAACTTACCGCTGCGGAAGTCAAATCGTGGATCGGGGAGGGACGACGTTGAGCACCGGCTTTATCGTGGATGCATCCGTGGGTTTCGCGTGGGTTTATCAGGGTCAGGCCACCCCGGAAACAGATCAATTGTTGAATGAAGTTGCCGCCGGTGCCAGGGTGATCGTGCCCTCCTTGTGGTATTTGGAAATGGCGAATGTCCTTTTGATTGCGCAACGCCGCCACCGGCTGACAGCGGTCCAGCGCAAGGCGGCTTTGGAAAGATTGTCCGCGATGCAATTCACGGTGGACGAGGAAGGTACGCGCCACGCCTTTGACAAAACCAGTGAGCTTGCCGAAAAATACGGTCTCACCATTTACGATGCAATTTACCTTGAACTGGCCTTGCGCCGGTCACTACCGTTGGCAACACGGGATGAAGCCTTAAAAACTGCCTCCAAACAATGTGGCGTAAAAGCACTGTAAATACCGCCGACCGCGACTATGAGAAGTTCCCCGGCTTGCGCTGGCGGCATCCGCTCACCGGGAACGCCGCCAAATAAATTCAGCAGATTTTGCGGAATGGCGAAATTTTAACCCACCCGCAAAAAGTAATTTACAGCCTTTATTTACGGGGTTTAAATGCGTTTTTACGAACCATTGCGAATAGTTAAAGCCGGGTTCGATTCCCGGTAGGGTCGCCATTCACCAGCCTCACTTCCCCGTAACTTTCAGCGCACCGAGCTGCCAGTTGAGCATTTTATAAGGCGCCGAATTTGCGGGCACGTTGGTCAGGCAGCGCTCCAGCCACACAACGGCGTCATTGGTGTCATGTCGCAACAGGGCGATTTTTGCCAGTCCATAAGACGTCACCAGATGGTTGGTGAGGGTTTGGTCCAATTCCTGATAATCTTTTTCGGCGGCGGCGAGCTGTCCGGCGTTCACACGCGCGTCCGCGCGCAACAACCGCAGTTCCGGCGCATTGGTGATGGCCAGTGCGGAGTCCAGAACCGCCACGGTGTTGCTGGCCGCACCCATGCGGAAATAAATCGCCGCCTTGTACACCAGCGTGCCGATATTTTTTGGGTCGGCCTGAAGCCGCGTATTGACGAGGTCAAGAGCGTTGGAATAATCGCCGAATGCCACATAGGCGCGCATCGCCATGGCCTGCACCCGGGCGTCGTCGGAATGCTGCTGCAAAAGCGGTTGCAACACGGTGTTCGCGCTGGCGACGTTGGTTTGTGAGAGCCACGATTCCGCCTCCAGCACATCCAGCCCGGTTTCCAGGGAATTTTTTTCCGCCAGCGACGGCAATACGTTCCTCGCCTGGGCGATGAGTTCGCGGGACTGCTCCTCAAACCCAAAACGGGTGTAAAGTTCCGCGAGCGCGAGCTTGGGCGCGACGACATCCGGCGCGAGCCGGCACGCGCGCTCAAATTGCTGCATGGCCTGGCGTGACAGGCCATGTTGATTGAAGGCTGTTCCCAGCAGGTAACAAAACGAAGGTTCGTCCACCGGGCCGAAGCCTTGCATGAAACGGTCCAGCGCCCCGGGGTCGCCCAATTGCCAGTTGAGCAGTTTTACGCCCGCAAGGTCGAGCTTGTGGCCGGCGGCGAGATTGGTGTTGCAATACAGGTTGAGCCGGGCGGCGGCGTTGTTGGTGTTCAGTTCCAACGCTTGAACGAACCGTTTTTGTGCCGCCGACAGTTCGCCGGAACGTTGCAGGCGCACGCCCCAATCATCCAGCGCGACGGAATACCAGTCCGCGACCGTCCGGGTTTGCGGCGAAGATACGGGCTGGATTTGCAAACGCGCGAGCGCGCGGAGCAACGTCCGTTCGAAGGGCGGTTCATGCGGCGAAAGGGTTTCGCGCAGGCGGTCCATCCGTGGTTCGGCCGCGTCCCAAAATTTTTCCGTCGCGGCCATGGTTGCGCTGGACAGCGGCGGCGGGTCAATGTCCCTGCCGGTGTATGGCTTGAGGGTATAAATCGAGCCCGCCGGCTCCAGCCGGAACGTTTCAAACAATAATCCGCAGCTGTTGTTCAAAAAACAGACCTGCCCGGTTTGCACCAACGGCTCGATGAACACTTCGACACCCTTCGCGGTCAGTTCGCCTTGATCGGGCTTCGTCAGCCACCCGCCGGGAAATTTTTTGGCAAGCTGCGCGCGATACGCCGGCTGCGCGAGCAGCCGGATGTCCGCCAGCGGCCAGTCGCGGTCCTTGTGCCCGGCCGCGGCGGCGGCCTGAAAAACCAGCATTTGCGGCGCGTCGTCCCCGAGCATCAGGCCGCGCCCCGGCGGCAGGGCCGACATCGCCAGTTGCGCGAACTCCGTCAACGGCTCGCGGTTGGCCAGCGTGATGGCCGGCGTATTGCGGATCAACAAGGCGAGCGAGGCGACGACCAACAGCCCGGCGAAAACCGGCGTCGCCGCGCGGCGGGAAAATTTTTCCAGAGCGCGCCCGCGTCGCAACCTTTTGGCCGGGTCGCCGTGCAGGGCCAGCAGGAGATTGCCGGCGAGGTACCCGGCGGCCAGCGCCGTCAGATAATCGAAACTCAACAGCGGCATCGCCATGCCGGTCTGCTTCAATAAAATCTGGCGCGGCCCCGTGACCGGGTCAAACGCCAGCCACACGCAGGCCAGTAAAAACAGCGCGCGCCCGACGCGGTTGAGCCACAAGATGCCGGCATCAAGCCGGCTTTTCTGGCGCAGATTTTCATCGTGCGGGCGGATGAAAATGGACACGACTGGAATCAGAAAAAACAAAATCACTTCGATTGATTCCATGCGATGTGCCTGCCAGAACAAAAAACGGATTTCGCCCAACTCGTGGTAGTAACGTTTCAATGCCAGACCGCAGGATTCGACGGGATCCAGCGATGCGTGGCCAAGGAAGCTGTTCGCCACCGGCTGGATGAAAATGATGGAAAAACCTCCCAGCCCCGCCAGCACGAGCTGCACATTGGGTTTGAGCGATAACAACCGCCGCCAGCGGAGCCGGAAAACCGATACCACGAACACCGGCAGTGTCAGCACCATCATCCAGCTTTCCGCCAGTCCCGATCCCCACACGGCCGCGGCCGCCAGCAGCCAGTGAAATCTTTTTTTCACGCGGTATTGGAGCAGGCAGCCGATGGCCGATGCGAGCAGAAGCAATTGCAGCATCTCGCCGGTGGCCGCCGTCGCCTCGCGCCAGAAATTATATTCCAGCCCGCACAACGCCACCGCCAGCAACAACGGCAGCCGGCCGCGCCCGCCCAGCGTCGCCAGCGGACGGGTCCACGCGGACAGTTCCAGCGAGTGCACCAGGATGCCCAGGACCAGCGCCGCCAGCATGGCGGAGAAAAGATTCACCGCCGGTGGAATCCAGCCGGCCGGCAGCACGCGCAGCGGCAGAGTGAGCAGCCACAGCAGCGGATGGCCCGTCATCGGTTCCGAATCCCAGCCCGCGAGCTTGGCCGTCAGCGGCAGGCTGGCAACGGTGGTGCCATGGCTCAAGGTAAGCGCGTAAAACGCCAGCGCGCACATCGCGACCTGCACGGGCATTTTTTTTACGAGTCGGACCATGCGTAAGTCTTGTTACCAGTTATTAACGGCGGGCGCAATTTGCTTATGACGGAACGGCAACCAAAAACATTTGGCCCCAATATGGCCGTGCGCGTGAAGGAGCATCCGTGAATGTTCTGCATCGCGCTGGCGAACATCCCGCGCGAATTTCATCACAAGCGCGACGGTATGGCATTCATCTCGTCCTGCGCCGCGATCATCACCCTCATGGCGCTCTTCGCGCTGAACATCTTCCCGAACCTGGTTTACAGCCAGCCGGAACCGGAAAATTCACTCACGATCTACAACGCCGCGTCCTCGCACAAAACCCTCGGCATCATGCTCGTCATCGCGTGCATCGGCATCCCGGTCGTGCTGGCCTACACGGTGAGCACTTATTGGATCTTCCGCGGCAAGGTGAAGGTCGACCGGATGAGCTATTGAGGTTGCGCCGGCGCGACCGGCTTTCTTTAAAGTGATTCCACCGTGCGCTGGAGTTCGGCGCCGGTATTGTAAAAGTGCGGCGAGAGGCGGATGTATTTCTGCCCTTTGCGATCGGCGCACAGCGTGACTACAACGCCGTTTTCGGAAAGTTTTTGGCGGTACTGAAAAGTTACCGCCTTCCGAATTTCTTGAATTGTTACCTTTGTCCCGGCTTCGGCAAAGGCCACACTTTGATTTCATGTTCGCCTTTCCCCATGTTTTCAAACGGGCCGGGAAACGGATTATTTTTGTTCCGCTTTTTACCAAGGAAATCGGTGTCAATCGTGAGCGGCGAGGCATCCGTGTTTTCATAAGCGCAACCGGAGACTTTCGCCGTGCCAAGCAGTTTCGTGGTGACCAATTTGCATCCAGCCTCTTCACGCCAGGCCGGGTCCGCGGCAAGGGTGAGATACCAGCCATCGGATTTTTGCGTCAGCGCCGCGCCGGCGGCAAAATCAGTCGCCCTCACGGAAGCAGCATCGAACTTGGAAGATTGCGTGCCTTGGGTAAAAACATTGCCGGCGGCAAAACAGGGGAGCATCGAGTCATCCATTGAATTGATTCCGCCCGGCACGG
>DATHOG010000032.1:0-3299 GCA_035485115.1 Candidatus Sulfotelmatobacter sp.
ACATCGAGGAAATCAACTGTGCCAGCGAGGATGCGATGAACGAACCGCCGCCCGAGCCCGATCCACACCGCGAGGGCATTGACTGGATTCGCACGGAGGACGGCGGCATCGCCCATCCCTTGCAGCATCGATGTTCGGAGAGCGCGATGAAGTATTGGCATCTGGCGGATGAACTTGACCTGGAAAAAACAGCGGACAAGGATTTGGATCAGTTCATTTTTGAGTTTCAAACCACAGGCGCGAAACTCGCCGGGTCGCTGAATGGCGTTGCTGAAGACCGGGGTTCTACTGATCCCGCCTTCACCGTTGCCTGTCTTAAACGCGCGCTGGATCATTTGCATAAATCCCAGGCCGGGCTGGAGGCCGTTGCGCCAAAAAAGCTGCTGAAAGACAAAATAGTGCGTGAAGCGCGCAAGGAGTTGTTTGAGATCCGTGAAGGCATCCTTAAATTAATGGATGAATTTCGCGGGCGGGGAAGTTCGTGACGCGAATTCCTTTAACCACGGATGGACAGGATTGACACGGATAAGTCCTTTTGAAAGGGATGCCGTGTTAGCCCTGAATTTAGGGACAGCGGCACGCCGTCCCTCCCGGATTTTGAAATTATTTTGCCAGGGGCAGGGTGAAGGAAAAGATCGCGCCGCGGCCCGGCTCGCCGCGGGCGGAAATTTTGCCGCCGTGGTCCTCGGCGATTTTTTTGCAGATGGAAAGCCCGAGCCCGGTGCCCTTGGTCTTGCCGTGCGTGGCGAAGGGCTGGAAAAGCTTGTCGGCGATCTCGGGCGGGATGCCGGGGCCGGTGTCCTCGAATTCGGTGATGACCTCGTTTTCAGTGAGTGAAAAGCGCAGGATAAGTTTTCCGCCGTTGAGCATTACATCGGTGGCATTGCCGGCAAGGTTGAATAAAACGCGGCTCAAACGGCGCGGGTCGAAGAGGGCGTGGATGGGCGGCGGGACGTTTTCGAGTTCGACCTGCACGGAGCGCATTTCCGCCTCGGAACGGAGGTCATGGACGAGTTCGAGGACAAAGGCGCGGTAGTCGTTGCGTTTGAGTTGGGCCACGGGTCGCGTGCCTTGGGTGAAGATGAGGATGTCGCCGACCATGTCGGTGACGCGTTCGACCTGCTTGCGGATGCGTGCCTGCGACTTGGCGCGGATTTCGGCGCTGATGCCGGGCATATCGAACATCTCGGCGGAGAGGCTGATGATGCTCAACGGGTTTTTCAGGTCATGCACGATGCCCTGGGCGAAGCGGCCGATGAGGGCCAGCGATTCGGATTCCACGAGTTCGCGGAGATGGACCTGGTTGAACCCGCGAAGCCGGTGGCTGACCTGCTGGAGCAGGGCGAAGGCGAAGCCGGGCGAACGTTCGATGAATGGCAGCATCTCGCCGCGCGGGACGAAAAAAACTTCGGAATCCAGCGCAGCCGAAGCGGTGGCGGAGCGGGTGCCGTGTTCGATCACGGCCATCTCGCCGAAGATTTCGCCGGGCCCGAGGCGGGAAAAGACATGGCGCGCCGTTTTGCCGCCGGAGATCTCGATGAGGCCGGATTTGACGAAATAAAGGCCGTCGCCGGGGGCGCCTTCGAGAAAAATATCCGTACCGGCGGGGAATTGTTTTGTTTGGGTGATAAGCCGGAGCGCCTGCAGCTCGACCGATTTGAGGTTGCGCAGCAACGGGATGGATTCCAGCGACATCGGGCTCACGGGGTCAATTTAGGAGAAAACCCTTGCGAATCAAAGCAGGAATCACTCGGAGATTGACAAACGTGCATAACGCATTAACATGGCTTTATTCGGGTGGCAGTACGTTTCTTCAGCGGGGTTCCCCACCCCCACCTCCTTGGCGTCTGCCGCCCGGATTTTTAAACGGACCCCAAAACGGACCCAAAATTCCCCGAGCAAAATCTTGACGGGGAAAATTTTATTTTCTAGAGTAACCGTCCCCTTCGCGGGGGTGTAGCTCAATTGGTTAGAGCGCTGCCCTGTCACGGCAGAGGTTACGGGTTCGAGCCCCGCCACTCCCGCCATTTTTCATAATGGCTTTGCAGTTTATTACGGTAAAATTTATTCCCCGCAAAAGGCCCGCTGCCGGATAAAGCGATTTGGATTTTCAACTTCCGGCGCACGGCTATAATTCCTCGCATGGCAGAATTTGACGTGAAATATACGGCGCACCTCGCGCGGCTCGCGCTCACACCCGACGAGGAAAAAAAACTCGGCACCCAGCTGGGCAACATCCTGGGCTACATTGAAAAACTCCGGGAACTTGATGTGACAAACGTCGAGCCGACCGCGCACGCCGTGCCGATGGTCAACATCACCCGCGCCGATGAAGTGCGCCCGTCGCTGCCGCACGATGAAGCCCTGCGCAACGCGCCGAAAAAAGCCGGCGGGCTTTTTATCGTTCCCAAAATCGTGGAGTAAATTTCATGCTCAATCAATTCACGGTTTCCGAACTGTCGGCCAAATTGTCGCGCCGCGAGATTTCCGCGCGCGAAATCACGCAGGCCTGCCTCGACCGGATTCAAAAAGTAGACGGGAAGATTCACGCATTCATCAGCTATGATGAAAAAGACGCACTCGCACAGGCGGACGCCGCCGATAAATTGCTTTCGAATGGTGGCAGCGGTGCAAACCGCTTGCTCGGCATTCCCATTGCCATCAAGGATGTCCTGTGTGTCAAAAACCAGCCGCTGAACTGCGCCTCCAGGATTCTGGGCAACTTTGTTTCGCCCTACGACGCGACGGCGATTGAAAAATTGAAAGCGGCGGGTGCGATTGTCTTCGGCCGTTTGAACATGGACGAGTTTGCGATGGGTAGCTCGACGGAGAATTCCGCATTCGGCGTCACGCGCAATCCCTGGGACACGTCGCGCATTCCCGGCGGCTCATCCGGCGGGTCGGCCGCGGCGGTCGCGGCGGACGAATGTATTGCCAGCCTTGGCACGGATACCGGCGGCTCGATCCGCCAGCCGGCCGCGCTATGCGGTTGTGTCGGCTTGAAACCGACTTACGGCAGGATTTCCCGCTACGGTCTGGTGGCGTTCGCGAGTTCACTGGACCAGATCGGGCCGTTCACGAAAGACGTGCGCGACTCGGCGATCTTGCTCGGGGCGATGAGCGGGTTGGACCCGCGCGATTCCACGAGCATTGCGCAGCCGGTGCCGGATTACACGCAGGCGCTGGACGGAAACATCCGCGGCCTGAGGCTTGGCCTGCCAAAAGAATACATGATCGGCGGCCTTGATCCCGAAGTGAAGGCCGCCGTGGATGCCGCGGTGAAAAAGTTTTCTGCGCTC
>DATHOG010000033.1:0-17521 GCA_035485115.1 Candidatus Sulfotelmatobacter sp.
GGTTCGTTCGCGTCGAGTTCCACGATCGCATTATCCACGCCCATGCCCGCCAGCGCGGCCAGCACGTGTTCCACGGTCTGGATTTTAACGTTTCCCTTCGTGAGCGTCGTCGAGCGCTGCGTCACGGAAATATTTTCCACCCGCGCCTCGATTTCCGGTTTGCCGTCGAGGTCGGTACGGCGGAAACGGATGCCGCTGCCGCCGGGCGCCGGCAAAATATTCATCGTCACCTTGCCGCCGTTATGCAGGCCAAGCCCGGTGAACGTGGCGGCGCGATTCAATGTCTGCTGGTTGAGCACGCTGAAATTAGACAAAAGCGGACGCGCATTGGCAAGGGCGCAAATGCCTCACTCGCATTTGCAGGTGACAATTTCGCCCATAGGGGTATTTTAACCATGCTATGACAATCGAAGATTTGAAAGGCATCGTTCATTCCGATCCCGAAATCATGGGCGGCACGCCCGTGTTTGTCGGCACGCGTGTCCCTTTGCAAAATCTGATTGATGCCCTTGAAGGCGGAGAATCCATTGACGATTTTCTGAAGGGCTTTCCTTCTGTTGCCCGCACGCAGGCCATTGCCGTCATTGAAGCCGGTCAGATGAAAATGCTCGAAACCGTCGGCCATGCGCATTCTCATTGATGAATGCCTTGATTGGCGTTTGGGCCGTGCGTTGACGGGACATAATTGCATTTCCGTTCAAAAGATGGGTTGGAGCGGTATCAAAAACGGCAAGCTGCTCGCGCTGGCCGGGAGGAATTCGATGTTTTCCTTACCGCCGACCGCAACTTGAGCTTCCAACAAAACACTGCCAACTTCCAAATTGCAGTGGTTGTTCTTGTGGCGGGCAGTACCCAACTCAATAAAACCTTGCTGTTGATGCCCAAGGTTCTTGCACTCCTGCCGGAATTGGCACCTGGCCAAGTTGCAATCGTCAATTCCTAAACCCGTTTTCCGCCTATAATTTCTCTAAATCCAGCCCTTCGCGATTATGGATGGTGGCCTCCACGCGCGGCACATACATCTGCGTCTCCGCCGGCAGGTTGGTGGCGATGGCCGAATAACTTTTCGCGTGGTAACGGTCCAGGGTCCTTTGCACGCGCCCCGGCCCGCAATTGTACGCCGCCACCGCCAGCCGCCAGTCGCCGAATTCCGAATGCAAGTTCCTCAAAAATTTTGCCGCCGCATGCGCCGAGGGTTCCACCTCCTTGCGCTCGTCAAACGGCCACGTGCTCAAGCCGTACTCCTTTGCCGTCGCCGGCATCAGTTGAAACAATCCCAGCGCGCCCGCCGGGCTTTCCGCCTCGGCGTCAAATCTCGATTCGACCTCCGCTATCCATACCAGCGGTTCCGGCACACCTTCTGATGCAAAGATCGGTTTTAATTTCGGTACAACATTGGTCGCGTCCTCCGGCCATGGCTCCGGGGCGACTTTTTTGACCCAGATTTCCTTTTCAGCGGTGAACGGCGGGTTTGTGGAGGCCATCCCGTTCGTGACCTGCGACGGCGGCAGATTGGTTTCAAAATTTTCCGCCACGTCAAAATAATCCATACGCGCGCGCAACCACGCGGCCAGCGGCTGGGTTTCCTCGCGTGCCTCAAGCAGCGGCAGGGTGGTGATTGCGGCAACCTTCAATTGCGCGAGGTCCAGCACGTAATCTCCCTTGAGATAATCCTGATAGTGCTGTAGAAAATCACGCACCTGGTCGCGGTCCACGTTTTGCAGAGCCGCCGCCGCATCGTCGCCCAGATTGTCCTTCGCGAACTGCTGCGCGGCATTCATCAAGGTATCCGCATCCAGCGGCGCGGCATTCGTCTGCGCCCGCAGGTTGCCGACGAGCAGCAATGCGAACAAGATGACCATGGCGAATTTCACCCGGCAAAGATAATTCATCTTTCAAGTAAATCAAATGGACGACAATGCTGTTTGTAATTTGCCTTTTTTACCTAAAATGCGACCATAACGCAAACGACCCATGGTCAAACTTTCCTTCCCGTTCACCGAAGAAAAAATCCGCGCCCTCAAGCTCGGCGATGAGGTGCTGGTCTCCGGCACGGTCTTCACCGGTCGCGATGCCGTGCACAAGTACCTGCATGAAGGCGGCGCCCTGCCGGCGGGCGTCACGCTGCGTGACGGCATCCTGTACCATTGCGGACCGGTAATGATGAAGCAGGACGACGGAACCTATAAATGCACCGCCGCCGGTCCCACGACCTCCACCCGCGAAGAACCGTATCAATGGCAGGTCATCCGCGACCACGGCGTGCGCGGCGTCATCGGCAAGGGCGGCATGGGGGTGAAAACGAAGGAAGCCTGCCAAAAATATGGCTGCGTTTATCTGCACGCGGTTGGCGGCGCAGCGCAGGTGCTGGCCGAGCGCATCAAAAAAGTGCGGAATGTGTATTTCCTTGAACAATTCGGTTCGCCCGAGGCCATTTGGGAACTGGACGTGGAAGATTTTCCCGCCGTGGTGACCATTGACGCCCACGGCAATTCGCTGCACGAAAAGATTTTTGAAGCCAGCAAAGCCGCGCTGGCCGGAAAATTATAATGAACGTAGTCGCTGACGTCAGTCGGCGCTCTTTCAAGATGGCGCGGACTAACGTCCGCGGCTGCGGTGGTTAACGTTTCTTCAAACGACGCTCGAAGGCTGCCAGCGTTTCCGGGCTGACATGATGCTCGATGCCTTCCGCATCCAGTTCGGAAATCTTTTCTGATATCCCCAGCGACCGCAAAAAAGCCACCACCGTTTGATGACGGCGCTTGGATTCCTCGGCGAGCTTCCCTCCGGTGTCCGTCAAAAAAATGGCGCGATAAGGTCTCGTGTTCACCAACCCGTCCCGTTGCAGCCGCGCCAGGGTGCGGTTAACGGTGACGTGCGTGACCCCCAGCCGCCGCGCCAGGTCCGTCACCCGCGCCTCGCCCTGCGCCAGCGTCAGGTCGGCAATCGCCTCGACATAATCCTGCGCCAGTTCCACCGACCGGTCGTGGCGCGAACGGCGGAAGCGCTCCGCCTGCTGGACGGGATGCGGGACGGCTTTTTTAGCGGCATTGGACACAAACCGAATATAAACCTGACGACAATTTTAAGTCTAGGCTTTAATTTGTAACCAAGGCTACATTTCATTTGACATGCCGCCGGTTTGATTGTAACCAATGCTACAAATGAAGGGGCCGGATACCGAAAACCAATCAGGCTGGAAGCAGGCAACCTCTGCTCCCAGTCTGCGTGAGGTCCATTCCACGATTCCGGTGCCCAAAAATTTTGGCTTCTGGCGCAAACTGCTCGCGTTTTCCGGCCCCGGCTATCTCGTCGCCGTCGGTTACATGGATCCCGGCAACTGGGCGACCGACCTGGCCGGCGGTTCGGCCTACGGCTACACCCTGCTATCGGTGATTCTGATCTCCAACCTGCTCGCGATTTTGCTCCAGACGCTTGCGGCCCGGCTCGGGATCGTCACCGGCCGCGACCTCGCACAAGCCTGCCGCGATCATTACTCGAAACCGGTCTCCATCGCGCTCTGGATTTTTTGTGAAATCGCCATCAGCGCCTGCGACCTTGCGGAAGTCATCGGCTCGGCCATCGCCCTCAATCTCCTGTTCCATCTGCCTCTCGTCGTCGGCGTCTGCCTTACGGCGCTCGACGTGCTCGTCGTGATGTTTTTGCAGAACAAAGGATTTCGCTATCTGGAAACGCTGGTCATCGGCTTGATCCTGCTGATCGGCATGGCCTTCCTGGCGGAGATGATTTTTTCCAAACCCGATCTCTTTGGCGTGCTCGCCGGATTCATTCCGCGAACCGCAGTCGTCACCGATCCGGGCATGTTATACGTCGCCATCGGCATCCTGGGCGCGACCGTGATGCCGCACAATCTGTATCTGCACTCCTCCATCGTACAGACGCGCAAATACGAGCAGACCGCCGAGGGCAAGCGCGAGGCGATCCGGTTTGCCACGATCGATTCAACCACCGCCCTGACCATCGCGTTGTTCATCAATGCGGCAATTTTGATTGTCGGTGCCGCGACCTTTTTCACGCGCGGCCGTCACGACGTCGCGGAAATCCAGGATGCTTACAAACTGCTTTCACCCATGCTCGGCGTCGGCGCGGCCAGCGTCATTTTCGCGCTCGCGTTGCTGGCCTCGGGGCAAAACTCCACGTTGACCGGCACGCTGGCCGGCCAGATCGTGATGGAAGGTTTTTTGAACCTCCGCCTGCGCCCGTGGTTGCGGCGGCTGATAACGCGGCTCGTCGCAATCATTCCCGCCGTCATCGTCACGATGCTTTACGGTGAGAACGGCACGGCCAAACTTTTGATCTTCAGCCAGGTCGTTTTGAGCCTGCAACTTTCCTTTGCCGTCGTGCCGCTGGTCATCTTCACCGGTGACCGGACAAAGATGGGCGAATTCGTCAATCCGCCGTGGTTAAAGTTTCTCGCCTGGTTCGTGGCGGTCATCATCGCCGTTTTAAACGTAATTCTGCTCTTTTACACGTTCCGGGATTGGGGTAAATAGACACATACGCCATGTACCGAAATATCCTCATTGCCCTCGGCAACGATCCGGCGGACGCCGGCCTGGTTTCACATGTCGTGGAACTTGCCTCGCGCTTCAACTCGCGTGTTATTTTGCTGCATGTTGCGGATGGGTTCGCCGCGCGCGCTTTCGACCAGTTGAAACTTGCCGAATCAGAGGAGATGAAAATCGACCGTGATTATCTCGAAAAAGTTGCCGCCGATTTTCGCGCAAAAAAAATTCCCGTGGACCTCAAGCTCGCGCTCGGTAATCCGCCGACGGAGATCGTGAAGATCGCCGAGGCCGAAAAGTGCGATTTGATCGCACTGGCCGGACACGGACACCGGTTGTTCGGGGACATTCTTCACGGCAGCACCATCACCGAAGTCCGGCACAAGACGGAGATCCCCCTGCTCGTCGTCCGCGCAAAGAAAAAATAATTACAATTTCGGCAGCGGCGTGTCTATGGGCCGCTCGACGAAGTGCAACAGGTTGCCCTCCGCGTCCTCAAAAAATAAAACGCGCCCCCCACCGGCTGCCGGCCGTTCACCCTCGGAAAATTTTACACCGCGCCGTTCCAGTTCTGCCTTCGCCGCGTCAAGCGACTCCACTCGCAACGCCAGATGCCGGAAGCCGGACAATTTGTTGTGTCCCGGTTCGCCCTGCAATTTGTCGGCGGGATAAATCTCGAACCATACGTTGCCGAAAGAGACGAGACAGGTCGGCGGATTCTGTCCGTTGTTCCAGATCGGTTTCGCACCGAGCACGCGTTGATACCACCCCATCAAAGTAGCGGGATCCTTGGCGACAATGGCGATGTGTTCGAGGCAAATGTTCATGCGAAAATTAAAAACGAACAGGACAAAATTAAAAGCCGATTCAGCGACTCATTAGGGCTGTTCGGCAAAAACTATGGCCGTAAAGCTGCTTGACGGGCGCGGTTGGCGCGCCAGCGTCTTGGACTGCGGCAGTCCAAAACCTCGCGGAAGATTTCCGCAGCTTGCAAATACAAGCCACAGTTTTGGCTGAACCGCTCTAGCGGGCTGAGAATTGCAATATCACGTTGGCTACCGTGATAAGCCCGCCGCCAACCAGGAGGCGCAGGGAAAAATGTTCGTTTGGATAATATACGGACGCCCAGGCGGAAAAAATTGCGGGCAAAAACAGCGACAGCACGCTCGCGCACACGGGTTCAATGGTATAGATCAGCCCCGCCTCTGTCGCGCTAATGTATTTCTGCCAGCGGTTCATCACAGTGTAGGAAATCAACGTGCAAAACACGACCAGCACCGCCATCAGACCGCAGGCAGGCATCGAAGCATAGGCTCGCAGACAGGCGTTAGCGGCGGGCGCAGTCACGATAACCAATGGCAGCGCAAACAACGCCATGCATAGAAACATGATGATGGAAAAATTTCCCGCCCGGTTGGCGGCATAACGCGGCGATTCGAGCGCCAGGATCTGGCCGGTGAAGAAGAATGAGGCCAGAATGGTTTCCATTTCACCGCGCCCAAGCTTGAACGAATGAAAATCCAATTTCGCCAAAATCGCCGTGCCAATAACGACAAGCGCGATACAGAATATGATTTTCGCGGCCGGGAGTTTTCGGCTGCCCATTGCGACCCATAACGGAATAAAAACGCAATAACCCTGGGTAAGAAACGCGGATATGGACGCGTCCGTATAGGCAAGTCCATCCATTTGCAGCAAAATTCCTCCGACACCGAAAGCTGACAGCACCATCCCCTGCTCCAGTTCGCGTCGGGTCAGTGTTTTCAGACTTCGCCAGAAGAACGGCACCAGTATCAGCCCGGCAAACCCGAAGCGATACATGACGCCAAGCGAGGTGAAAAACCACGAACCTCCCTCCGGCAACAGGCGTGCCTGCGTGAACGCGAGCGCACGCATGACCGGAAAGCTCAGAGCCCAGAAAACGGTGCAGAGGACGAGGTTGCGGACGGCACGGGTGCGCAGGTCCGCCGGACTGGACGGCGCGACGCTCACAATTTTTTGCGGGCGGCTTCCAGGATCTCGCGTTCGCGGGCGGTCAGGCTTTTGATGCCGTGCGCGGAGATTTTGTCGAGAATTGCGTCCACCTCGCGTTCCGTGGATTGGTCCGGCGCGTCGTAAACTTCCAGGCGCGTCGGCCGTCGCGGGGAGGCAAATTCATCTTTTTTTGACGGTAAAAATCTTTTCCAATTTACGCGTACAAACGCCCAGCCCATAGCCATGCCGCCAAGATGCGCGGCATGCGCAACGTTCCCCAGCCGAAGACCAAAACCGACGAGCGCGATCACCAGGGAAACAATCAACAGCGTCCGGGCGGTGAGCGTGACGGGGATCACAAAAAATAGGAGCAGCTGCAGTTCGCGGGTCGGATAAAGCGCCGCGTATGCCGCGATCAGACCAAAGGCACAAGCCGAGGCGCCCACGACCGCGCCGCCGAAATATGCCGGCCACACAAACATCACGAGCGATTGCACCACGCCGCCGATGATTCCGCTGGAAAACATCAGCGCCGCAAACCGGCGTGGTCCCAAATCAGATTCTATCGCGAGCCCGAATATGTATATCGCCCAACCATTGAAAAACAGGTGTAAAAAATTGGCATGCATGAACTGATATGTCACCAACTGCCAGACATAGCCATGCGAGAGACCGGCGTTGCTCAAAGCGAAATGATATTCATACCAGTCATACCAGCCGTTTATTCCCGGTGAAATTCGTTCCAACAGCAATTGAACCAGAAACACCGCCGCATACGTGACCAAAAAAACCATCGTCAGCGACCACCTCACACCAAAACGGCGCGGCCAGCCGGATCCGTAGTCCGGTTCTCTCATGTAGTCGCGATCTTCGAGCATGGATTAATTTTAGCAGCGCGGTGACAATCTTCAAACGGCTTTCCGCCGCCACCAGAACATCCGTTCCTTGCCCTCGCGATTTTGATAGGAGCGCGGCGTCCAGTCACCGAGCAGTTCAAAGTGCGGTGAGAACCGTTCCCACTGCTCTTTGCGTGCCGTCGGCCATGGCGGACCGTCCGGCCCGCAATCGAAATAGTTCACGGCGAGATACGTTCCGCCCGGCGCCAACCAGCGCAGAACAGCGCGGACGTAGTCATCGCGTTCGGCGGGCTGGATGGCGCAGAACAAAGTGTGTTCAAAAATCCAATCGAAGGGCTGCGGCGGATCGTTGCGCAAGAAATCAGACAGGAAAAAATCAGCATCCAGGCCGGCGGCCCTGGTCATTTCCGTGGCGGTTTGAATCGCGCTTGGCGCGAGGTCAAAGCCGGAAGCAACAAAACCTGCACGTGCCAGTTCGCGGACATCGTGGCCAAAGCCGCAGCCGGGCACACAGACACTGCCGCGCTGCAATCTCGGATGGGTGGCGAGGAAATCCACCAGACCGGGCGACGGCGCGCCCTTTTCCCAAGGCATATCATGCGTCTGGTAACGCTGCTCCCAGTAGTCGCGGCTCATGCGATGCGTCCATCCACAAGTTGAATGACGTGCTGCGCATGCGCGGCGACCTTTTCATCGTGCGTGGCGATGACGAGCGTCATGTTCTTTTCCGCACGGATGGCCTTCAAAAGCTCGATGATTTCAATCCCGGTCTTGGAATCCAGATTGCCGGTCGGTTCATCGGCCAGCAACAATTCCGGTTCGTTGATGAGCGCGCGGGCGATGGCGACGCGCTGTTGCTCGCCGCCGGAAAGTTCAGAGGGCTTGTGGTCGACACGCTCGCCGAGGCCGACGCGCGATAGCAATTCGCGCCCGCGCTTTTCTGCGTCGCCCGCAGGCGTGCGCGCGATGCGCGCAGTGAGGCAGACATTTTCCAACGCGGTCAATTCCGGCAACAAATGATACGCCTGGAATACAAAGCCAACGCTGCGGTTGCGGAACGTAGTAAGTTTGCTTTCGGAAAACTCCGACAATTTTTGTCCGTTGAAGATGATTTCACCAGCGTTTGGCGTATCAAGTCCGCCGACGAGATGCAGCAGCGTGCTTTTGCCCGTGCCGCTCGCGCCGCGCAACGCGACAAATCCCCCGCGCGTGATCTCGATGTCCACGCCGCGCAGGACCTCGAGTTCGCGACGGCCCATGGCGTAGGTCTTGGTCAGGCCGTGCGCCGAAAGCAGGATGTCATTCATAGCGCAACGCCTCCACGGGTTTCAATTTTCCGGCGCGCATCGCGGGCAACAAGCCACCAAGAATACAGATGACAAACGAACCGATACAGATGACCGCGACGTCGCGCGGCATGATGAGCGCGGGCAGATTGTAAAAACCATAGACGCTCGAAGGAAAAATCTCAATTCCGGTGGCGTGTCGCATGAAATGCAAAAATGGATTGCGGTAAATCACCGCCAGCATGCCGAAGCCAAAGCCGGAGGTGACGCCGATGAAGCCGATGATGGCGCTCTGAAACAGAAAAATTCCAGAAATCTGCAAGCGGCTGGCGCCGAGCGCCTTCAACATCCCAATCTCGCGTGTTTTTTGGATTACGAAAGTGATCTGTGCATTCAGGATGCACAGCGCAGCGACAAGGACGATGAAGAAAAGGAGGTAAAACATCACGTTCTTCTCGACAGCGATGGCGCTCAGAATCACATCGTTCTGTTCCATCCACGTCACGACGGAATAATGTTCGCCCAAGGTCGTTTGCAGCCCGGCTTTGATTTCCGCCGCATTGTCCGGATCATCGACCATCACCAGCAAGCCGTGGACAGCGTCTTCCATCTCATACAAATCCTGCGCGTTGTCGAGCGAAACACAGACGTAATGCGAATCAAAGTCATTGTAACCCATGTCAAAAATACCGCGCACCTCGTAATCGGCGGGCAGCGGCATCGAAATGTCCTTGTCCTTGCGCTCGATGGCGGCGCGGATCTTTTCCGCCTCCCCGGTGGTGTAGATGGAGACATGGTCGCCGAGACGCAGGCGCAGATTGCGCGCGAGTTCCGAGCCGACCACCATGCCGTGCCCGCTCAAATCAAAATTGCCGAACACGATGCGATGCGGCAACTGGCTGACTTTCTCCTCGCGTGCCACATCCACGCCACGAAGGATGGGGGTGTCCTGCATGGATGTTACATTCGTATCGCCCCCGGTCTTCAACAGCACCGGTCCGGCGACGAATGGCGTGACGCCGCGGACATGCGGATCTTTCGCAACGATTTCGGCGATGGCGTCATAGTTCGTCATCGGCTGGCCGATGTCGTTCAATGAATCGTACTGCATCACGGTCATATGCGCGTTGAAACCGAGAATCTTTTCACGCAGGTCGTGGTCGAAACCGCTCATCACGCTGATGACGATGATCAAAACCGCCACACCCAGCGCGACGCCGATGATGGAGATGAGAGTAATGATGGAGACAAACGTCCGTTTGGGCCGCAAATAACGCAGCGCCAGCAGCAGTTCAAACGGAAGTTTTGACATCGGGGCTAGAGGCTAAAGACCGCGCGCGGTGGTGTCAATTTTTCGACGCAAAAGGATTCGCCTTCTCCTTCGCCGTCACGCGGTTAAGGAACATCGGGCTGACGAACAGATAAATCCATCCGATGACCAAATGCATCGTGAAAGCGAACGCGAGCCGGACCAGGTCGAACATCGCGAGTCCATAGAGCCACAGGCCGAGTATGAACAGCAACGCACCGGGCATGAGTGCCGCCCCGGCCATTTTCCAGGCGGCGCGCGGCCGCAAATCGCGGTCGGTGAAAAATCCCACCAGCCAGACGGGCAGGAAATAAAGCGTCGTCAGCAGCCACCATGATAACAGCAGCCCGAAGAATGTGCCCACCGCCGCCAGCCCCAGAAAGTCCGGCGACCATGCGCCCCACGCCGGCTGGACGTCCGGCCGGTCGAGATAAAACGACCGGTCCGGCGGGTATGGCACTTCCATTTCGCCCAGCAGGGAGATGATGACGATCGAATCGCCGCCGAACTCGAATTGAAACTGCGCGGGCAGGCGCAGCGTGCCGCTGTGCTGCAGGTCAACGCTGAATGATAGAAAATGGCCTTGCGCCAGAACCTCCGGCGTTGTGTCCGGCCAGTTCAATTGACCGTGCGTGATGTCCGCCTTTTTCGGGAGGCAGCCGACCGCCTGGTCGATGGTCGGGAAAAAACCGTTCGCCAGCACCCACGTCACAACCGCCGCCGCAAGCAATGCCACCGCCGCCTGCACCACGAGGAGCCGCTCCACCGAGGCGCGCGCAAACGCCGCCACGCCGCGCGGCGTGACGGGCAGCCACGCGATTTTTGGTTCTTCAAGCACGCTCACTTTGACCCGTTAAAATGTTAAATCGTTGAAGCGTTGTCACGCTTCAACGATTCAACCTGCGAAGAGGGTTGCCTCAACCCTTGGCCGGCGCGGCCGGCGACGGCGGGGGTACAGCGACGACGACGATCGGGTAACGGAGTTTCATGACGTCGTCCACGAGCACTTCCACGAAATAAGTTCCGGCGGCATCGAATTTCACATTGCCGAAGACGAGCACGCCGGTCGCGGAATGCGACGGGTCGCGCAGTTCAAATTTCATATCGGCCTTGCTCACGACCGTGGTCTGGTCGGGCGCGATGAAGCGCGTGCTTTCGTTGAACTGGCCGATGCCGGCGGTCCAGCGGTTGAAGACACAGATGCGCGGCGCCACGATGGGCACCTGCGGCACGCGAATGACGTTGATGACGCCGATCAGGAAAAGGTTGCCATTGGCCTCCTGACGGACTTCCTCGCAAAGCAAGGAACACTGGAGATCGGGAAGAATACGGGTTGCGTTCATGGTTATTTAAAAACTGGATTTCAAGTCACGATATTTGTCTAGCGTGGAAGCGGTGTCCTTGATGGGGCCGAACCAAAAATTGCGGAAACTCACGCCCATGGAAGTGGGATAGACTTCGCGTTTGGCGGAGATCACCCGGCGCGTGGCCACGTCAAAAAAGACCACATACACGGCGCCCCCGCAATAGCGCGTGATATTCCGCACCTTGGTGCTGCTCCCCTTTTGCATCCCGTAGACGAAACGATCCACGATGAAAACAAGGCCAAGGCCGTTGGTGTGCTCAAGATTCAGCGCCTGCACCTCGGCCGCAATGGCGTCCGCCGGGAGATGGGTATCATTTATGCCATCGCCCGTGCCCGGATGCAGGATGATCTGGTTCGTACCAGTGGCGGCATTGCGCGCGGTCACGCCTCCCAGGTCCGGCAACACGAATTTTTCCAAGTCCGAGCCCGCGTCAGAGAGACGCTCAGATATGAAAAGTTCGTTCCATTGCTGGAACATGTCGGGAAAATATTGCGAGGGATTTAGAAAGCCGTAATCAAAATTGCCGCTGCCGATCAGCCTTACCTGCGAATAATCCAGCCCCGCCCAAACCAAACCATTGGTGTGAACCGGTTCTCCGGACGCCGGACGCGCCGAACTGAGCGTCAATGCCGCCGTCACTACGGTGATGAGAATAAATTTGATGAAACCGCCGCCCGAACCGGTACGGCGCACACTTCCGCTCTCATTCAGAATGTAGTTCGCCTTCATGTTGGTTAAAAATGAACATGCAGTTTCCCGCAAAGCGCCATTCACGGCAAGCAAAACAGCCGCCAAGAAACAGAAACGACACTTGAAAAATTGAAAATTTGGTGGATACTTAACCCGTAATACAATGATTCTGCGCTTGATCCTTTTTTCCCTCGTGATTGCCGCATCCTGCCTGCGCGGCACGGCGCAAAACTATTCCGTAAGCTGGTACAAGGTTTCGGGCGGCGGCGGCACCAGCACGAACGGCTCCTATCAGATCAGCGGCACCATCGGCCAGCCGGATGCCAGCGGCGCGATGAGCGGCGGCAATTATTCCGTCACCGGCGGTTTCTGGTCGTTTGTGCAGGTAGTACAGTCGCAGACGGCCGGCGCGCCGACGCTCTACCTCTCGCACTCGGGTAATGTGGTCACGATCTATTGGCAGAACGTCTCCGGCTGGAGCCTGATCCAAAGCAGCAGTCTTACCACGCCTCTCGGTAGTTGGTCAGCCAGCAGTTCACCGACGTTAAACAGTGGAACAAATTACGTGAGCGTCACCAATCCCACGGGCAACGTCTTTTTCAGCCTGACGCATCCTTGAAGTCTAAGCGGCCGCCTGCTCCGCCGCACGGACGGTATTTTGGAGGAGCATCGCAATCGTCATCGGCCCCACACCGCCGGGGTTGGGCGTGATCTTGCCGGCAATCGGCTGGATATTTTTGAAATCCACGTCGCCGACGAGTTTGGTGCCGGTCTTGCTCGTCGCATCCGGGATGCGGTTCACGCCCACATCCATGACGACCGCGCCGGGCTTGACCATGTCGGCCTTCACAAATTCCGCCACGCCCATCGCCGCCACGATGATATCCGCGCGCCGGCAGTGCGTCTTGATATCGCGTGTTGCGGAATGACAAATGGTGACCGTGCTGTTTGCGCTTTTGCCTTTTTGGCAGAGCATCGCCGCCATCGGCTTGCCCACGATGTTGCCGCGGCCCAGGACCACGACTTCCGCGCCTTCGGTCTTTACCCCGCTGCGGACGAGCAGTTCCACCACGCCAGCGGGTGTGCAGGGTTTGAAACCCGATTCGTCACCAAGCATCAGCTTACCGACGTTCACGGGATGGAAACCGTCCACATCCTTCGAAGGCAGTACGCTGGCGTAAATCACGGCCTCGCGGATTTGTTTCGGCAACGGCGCCTGGACGAGAATGCCGTGCAGATGTTTGGCCGAGTTCAGCTTCGCGATGAGCGCGAGCAGTTCGGCTTCGGAAGCCATTTCAGGCAGAACGTGGGTTTCCGAGACGATGCCGAGTTCGGCGCAGGCTTTTTCCTTGCGACCGACATAGACCTTGGAAGCCGGGTCTTCGCCAACGCGCACGAAGGCGAGGCCGGGATTTGTCCCGCGACGTATGAGTTCCGCGACACGCGCGGTCAGTTCGCTTTGAATCTGCGCCGCGATGGCACGACCGTCAATCAGGTTGTTCACTTAAAAGGATGCGCAGGCTTCACAGGCTGGGACTTGTCGGCTGCCGACGACGGTGTCGAGAGCACGTAAATCTTCTGAACCGTCAACACCGGCGTCCTGGCCCAACGCGGGTCGAGGCCTTCCTCGCCGGTGACGCTGATCTGGAATCCATTATAGCGCACAAGATTTAGGTTCGTCGTGGTGCTGTAAAGGTAATTGATGGCCGTGTCGGTGGACGGATCGTAAAGCTCGAAATACGTCGGCGCCACGATGCTCACGGAACGGCGGACGGTGCCCTCGTGCGTCACGACGCGCGGCGGCGGCGGCGGCACGTTGGTATCAGTCACCACGATGATGTTCGTCTGGATGATGACCGACGGAATCTGCGGCGCGGGCGCGACCATGCCAGTATCAGGCGAGCCGGTCGGCGCTCCGGGTGCCCCGCTCGGCGGCGGCGCAACCATGCCGGAATTGTCAGCGACGGTCGTGGGTGTCGGCGGCGGGGTTTCGGTGGACGGGGCCGGGTTGGTCGGGACGTTGCCGGACGCTTCCTGTTTCAGATACATTGCGGCGATGAACGCATACGCATTCGTCGGCGACTCGATTTTCGTCCAGGCACCCTTGGCACCGGCTTCCGTGATGAACGTGCCTTTTTCGACCACGCCAAGAACGGAATAATTTTCACCCGGGCCGGCGCGCAGATTCAACTTCTTCACGGAAACCGTCTTGTCCGCGCTGATGTATTTCGAATCGACCCAGACGGTCACGTTGGTCGGCAGGGTGATTTTCGCCCATTGCGACGGTTCGTCGGCCTTGTGCTTGTCGAGGGAGATTTGGGAAAGGACTTCAACCGTGTCGCCTTTCTGGACGTGCGTGATGACTTCGCCTTTCAACCCGGCCTGGCCGCGGACATTGACATTGTTCACGACGACCTCGGCGGAACCGGCGGCCAGCGTGGCGGTCGGTTCGGGGAGCTTCGCGGCTTTCGGCGCGGCCTTTTTGGCGGCGGCCTTCTTTTTCTTTTTGGCGGCGGCCTTTTTCACGGGCGGATTCGTCGGCGTTTCCGGAACGACGACGTTTGGCGCGGGCACGGCTTCGGGGGCCGGCGAGCCGACAACGGGCGGCGGGATCGCGGGCAGGGAATTTGTGGAGGTTTGAGCGGTCGCGCTCACGGCGACCGCCACGGCCAGCAACAGGCAGCAATTCAGTTTCATAAATCCGAGATCAAACTTTTAATTTCCACTTCTGACATCGTCCGCCATTTGCCCGGCTTCAGTTCGCCGAGGCGGATCTTTCCGATCTGCGTGCGTATCAGTTTTTTCACCGTTAACCGCTGCGATTCGAACAGCCGGCGCACCTCGCGGTTTTTGCCTTCGGCCAGTTCCAGTTCCACCACGCTTTTTGCGCGGGTCGAGGAAACGATGTGCGCCCGAAGCGCTTTCAATTTATCCCCGCCGTCGAAAATACCCGCGACAAACTTCCGCGTCATCTCCGGCGTCACCTCGCCCTCGATCATCGCCACATATTTCTTGACGATGCCGTAACGCGGGTGGGTCAGGCGCAAGGCGAATTCTCCATCATTCGTCAGAAAAATCAATCCTTCGCTTTTGAAATCCAGCCGCCCGACGGTATTGACGGTGGTCCACTCGCGCGGGATCAGTTCATAAATCGTCGGCCGCTGCAATTCGTCGTTGCGGGAACAGACGCACCCCACCGGCTTGTGCAGCGCCAGGTAAATTTTCTCTTTGGAACGGATTAGCTTGCCGTCCACGGCGACCTTGTCGTGCGCCGGGTCCACTTTTGACCCCAGCAAACGGACAATTTTGCCATTCACCGTCACCCGGCCGTCTAAAATGAACTTCTCACCAGCGCGGCGTGAAGCAACACCGGCATCGGCGAGAAATTTTTGCAGACGAACAGACATGGTTGAAACGTTAAAAATGTTGAAGCGTTGCAGCGGCCACGCTCCAACACTTCAACGATTCAACGAATCACGCGTCTGGTTTCGTTTTGCGGAGGCCGGTGATCTTGTCGCCGGACTTGCGCTGACCGCGCTTTTCGAGGAGCGCCGTGCGTTCAAAACGCTTGAGGACATTGCGCTTGCCGCCCAAGGTGGAGGCCGCGCGGAGACTGCGATGCTGTGACATAAATTATGGTTTCAGTTGGATGTTCGGTAAAAACGGACGCACATCATAGCAAATCAATCCGTTGCCGCAATGTTGAATTTTATGGTCTGCCGTTCACCGGAAGATGGCGTGGAAAATCGCCTGGCCGCCGAACAGCCAGCCGGCCGCGGCCAGGGCGATATACGGGCCGTAGGGAATCCGTGATGACCATTCTCGACGTTGCAGTACGATCATCGCCACGCCCGCCGCCGCACCGATGAGCGAACTCGCCATCAGCGAAAAAATCGCGCCCTGCCAGCCGAGAAACGCGCCGATGGCCGCCATGAACTTCACGTCGCCCAAGCCCATCGCCTCGCGCGGCAGCGTGATCTCGGTGCAGAGACATTCCATGTGCGGCACGGTTTCGGGCGCAATCTTCTCGCCGCCCACGCGCAGTTCCGCCGGCGCGAGCCGCACGACAACATCGCGGTAGCTGCGGTCGATCAACTCCACCCTGCGCGCGGTCACCACGATGGTGTCCGAATTACGATAAAAGATTTCCTCGTACGGTATCTCCTTGTCCGGCAGGTGCAGTGACCCTTCACCAAAAACAATTTTCGTCTCCGCTGGAAAACCAATGTGTTCGCGGCCAAAAAGCAGCTTGCCCAGCCGCAATACGGCATAAACCAACCCCGAGCCGAAGACGATGCCAATGAGGCTTTTCACCGCCGCCTCGCCCCGATGCGTGGTCTGGTGCATTGCCGGCACAAGCAGGGAAAGTAAAAATCCCACGACCGCGCCGCCGAGGGTGATCTCATCAGGGATGATGAAATGCTCGAAATCAATGAAGGTCGCCGTGATGAGTCCCGCGAGAAAAATGGAATAGACCAGCGCGAGCGCGGGCGCGGCGTGGCCGAACTGCCACCAGCACACCATGAACGTCAGGCCGGTGAACAGCTCGACGATGAAGTAACGGACGGAAATCTTCGCGCCGCAGTTTTTGCATTTGCCACCCAGCATGAGCCAGGTGAACAGCGGAATGTTCAGGTAAAACGGAATCGAGTATTTGCACTTCGGGCAGTGCGACGGCGGGTTGATGACGCTCAAGTCCAGCGGCATCCGGTAGATGCACACGTTGAGAAAGCTGCCGACGATGCAGCCAAATGCAAAAAAGACGACCGACCAGAAATGAAACGGCACAGGGGCCCAGTAATTCGGATTTAATATGTTTTCGAACACAAAATGATTTGTCAAAAGTCCAAAGTCCGGGACGTAAAGTCAATGCTGGTGAAAAACGCGCACCACCCCATGAATCCAAAGATGGTTGGACGACACCTCACCCCGGCCCTCTCCCCATCGGCTCCGCGGACTCCGCCGACGCGGAGAGGGAGAAACGCTCGCAGCGCTTTGGCGAATTGTAATCGGCCAGCAGCTCGGATGATTTTGGCAAAAGTTGAATCGATCAGCTGCTGTTCCTTCTCCCCGAGGGAGAAGGTCAGGATGAGGGGGAAAGCGGCACTCATTTTGAGGCCGCTCCGTAAATGTTTTGCACCAGCGCCCGGCGCATTTCCGCCAACGGGGCGCGTTTGCCGGTCCAGATCTCGAACGCCTTCGCGCCCTGGTGCAGCAACATGCCGAGGCCGTTCGCGGTCTTGCAGCCGGCCTTTTTGGCGGCCTTCAACAATTTCGTCTCCGCCGGGCGATAGATCATGTCGTACACCGCCGTTGCCTGCTTCAAGGAAAATTGTTCTTCATCGAGCGGCGAGGCGTCGCCCGGCTTTAACCCCAGTGAGGTTGCGTTAAGGACCAAATCCACCCCGGCTTCGGGATAACCGGCGGAAACTTTAACGGAGGGAAAATGTTTGCCGATTTCAGCGGCGATCGCCTCCGCCTTGGATTGCGTGCGGTTGACCAAAAAAAGTTC